>NZ_JBEUTW010000199.1:0-4881 GCF_040492675.1 Bacillus sp. AP50 | reverse complement strand
ATCACGGACCTTATATAATCGACTTAAAAACCATGTATTTGAAAAACCAATAAACCCTTCGGTTTTATATAAACGACTTCATAAAAACAACTATAAAACATACAAAATAATGGGAGTCTATTTATATCCAATAGCAGATATTCAAACTGAAAATACAATGAATTTCAGTCAAAATATCTGTAATTACACCAATGAGGGAAGAAAAAATTACAAGAGAATTAAACAAAGTGTAGAACACGAAATCAATAAAATGATGTTCACACAAAGAAATGACAACTTGGAGTACGAGGATAATCGAATCTCTAGGTACTCTATGCAGTTAGGGAAATGCTCCATTTTGGGAACATTCCTAGAAGCTGAAGAGGTACATTGTCATCATGTAATCCCCAGAAAATTAGGAGGAAAAGATGATTTTAAAAACCTTGTGATTGTTCATAAATTAGTTCATACACTTATACATGCTACAAAGAAAGAGACGATTGTTAAATATAAAAACTTACTTCAATTGGATGGAAAACAATTGAAAAAACTCAATATGTTTCGTCAGAAATGTAATTTGGATATTATTGATTAGTTAATTTAATGATGGAACGCCGTATGCGGTGAAAATCGCACGTACGGTGTGGAGCAGGGGAAAAGGTGGAGATTGCCTCAAAACCTTACCTATTGCTATATAATACCATTCGTGAAAAAACAGGTTTCCAAGGGGAACCTGCCGTTTATAAATCTGGAAAATATCGTGGAAAACCAATGCATTATGACCGGGAAGAAGAATATGTAAAAGGTTTGCGTAACATCTTAAAAGATTTAGCCTCAAATGTTTTAATACGACGTGTTTTATTTGGAAAATCAGATTTTGATTTTGATGTTCACTTAGAGCAAGGTGGTATTTTACTAGTAAATACAGCCAAAGGAGAACTTGCAGATCTTTCTAATGTACTAGGAAAATTCGTATTACTAAGTATGCAAAATGCTGTATTCCGAAGAGAACCAAATATTTCACCATACCATCATATTATTGTGGATGAATTCCCTGATTATGTTGTGCGCCCGTTCAAAGAGTTCCCTGCACAATCTCGTAAATATAAAGTCATTCTGACAATTGCAAGTCAAACACTATCTCAATTAGCTTTGGATTTCACAGAGCAGTATATGTTTACTTTATTAGGTTCGTTCCGTAACAAGATGATATTTGGTGATGTAACACCATATGATGCGAAAATTTTCTCTGACATGTTTGGTGAAACAGAGGAATTTAAAGAATCCGAATCTGAACAAGCGATCTCTCCTATGCAAGAGAACCCCGTTAGTCGCTTAGGTTCGACATATCAAAAATTAAAAGAAGTCGTTATGTCACCAGGAGATATCATGGCACAAGGTGCCTTCATTTGTGCTGCGCGTATTGTACAAGACAATCATGTACAACCTGTACAACAAATTACTAGTAACTTTGTACCTAAAGAGGAATTTGCTCAAGCAATCATTCAAGTAGAGCTCAAGTCTGGACAATATTGGGAAACTGAACGTCTACGACTCATTGAAGAATCTATCGCAAAATCAAATCCTATGAAACATGTAGATGCAAATAATATAAAACAGATAGAATCATTTCCACCTATGCATAGTGATAAAATAGGACAATATCATTCCATAGAAACAAACAATAATAGTACACCGATATTATCAAAGGACTCTCAAATCAATACTACTCCTTCATCTAATACAGATTTAGATAATACAACTTCACGAGAAGAGAGCATTCCAAACGAAGACATAGAAGCCAAGCAAGAGGAAACAAGCTTCTTTAAAGATATCCTATACGATGATGTAGTATCCTTTGTTAAGGAATCAGGGACTGCTTCTATAAATGCACTACAGAGCGCATTTAAAATCGATTATACACGTGCTTCAAGATTACAAGATGCCTTACAAATGAATGGCGAGCTGCTGGGTATAACAAAAGAGAAACAGATGGAAATTGTAAGTCCTAAAAATAATATGAAGCTAGCAGAAGGGAACAAAAGGTCACCTAATACTGTGTTGGAACCAACTAGGGATATAAATTACCCAGTTCATTTAAGAATTCCTGTTGAGACCGATCCATTGCAAAAAAAGCTTCCAACAGAGGGACTTATAACTACAATATCAGAGGAAGCAAAAACAAATATTAAAACTAATTCGATGCCAGCTATAAAAACAGTTAATCCCACTAAAGAAAATAAACTTGATGAAGAGGTTGCAAAAGTTTACGAATCTATTAGCATTACTGTTCATCAAAACTTACAAAAGAATATCGTGGAGAACACTAGAACTAACGCAGAGCAGCCTGAATATAAACATATGGGCTATTCAGAACGACAAAAGGACTTAAAAACCAAACAAAAAAATAATTATAACAATACGAATTCACTACTTAATAAAAACCAGCAACAAAAGAAAAATACATCTAATGTAATGAGTAAGGAATTAGATGATTTTTTTGATTAATACCTATAGAAACCTAAAATAACTTTTTATTCAAGATTATATTTTTAGGGAAAATCTAGCTTAAATTAGGAGGAAAGGTTAGATATAGTATTTTAACTTTTCCCTTTTCAAAAAATAATACTTGCACAAATTACATAAAAACTTTATATTTTAATTAATAATTATACAAATAAAACATGACTTACGTGAAGGACACACCTTACGTACCATTCCAACGGTACAGGTGTGTCCTTTTTTACGTTCTAGGAGGAAAATATAATGGTTGAAGATAAGGTAAATACTCATATTACAAAAGAACTAGGGATGGCATTTGAACCGGATAACACGCTAGAGGACATCTTTATAGAATCAACTTTCAATCAATTTGAAAGAATACGTGAACATGAATTAGAAGAATTAGCTCGTATGAAACGTGAACGTACTGTAGGGAAAGGCTTAATTACCATAGTATCTGAAAAATTATTCCCAACTAAAAACGGGACATCTGAGCGGATACAAGTGCTCACAATGCAAATTGGTACTCATACGACAGCATATTGTCCACTTACAGAGGCGGGTATAAATATTCCTAAAAATCCTCAATGGCTGATAGGTAAAACAAAACCCGTTATTATTGAGCATTTCCAAAAAACTGAGGAAGGGAACTTTGCTGTTGTATCTATCACCGCAGGAGAACTTGCACTGCAAAGAAAATTATATGAAGAAATAGTAGAACAAGAGGGGAATAAAGTATACACAGGAACAGTTTCTGGACATATTCCATCTGCACAAACAATTCTGGTTGAAGTTCATGGTGTAACAGTGGGAGTAAGATACTCGCAATGGTCCCATTCATTCGTTCGCTCGGCGGATATTATTATTGGTGATGTTGTAGAGCTTATCATCGATAAAGTAGTGGAAAAGGATGGGCGCTACGAGTTTAGAGGGAATAAAAAGAAACTAGAAACGGATCCAATGGAAAAATTATTAGAATTAAACAAACGACGTGACCGCTTTATAGGTAAAATTGTAGGTGTAGATGCTATTGCTGGGATTTTCGTAGAAGTTGCACCAGGTATTCAGTTTAAAGGGCTAAAGGGTCGTAATCTGGCAAATCCAACCGTGGATGACGCAATAAACCAAACAATTGTTACATGTGAGCTGCTTAATATTGATGCTAAAAATAGAAGAGGAACTGTACGTATCCTAAATTATCCGCAAGGCCAAAGTAAAAAATCTAATTCGTCAATTTACCAATTTTAACAGATGATTATGCGTACAATAGAGAAACAAATGTCTACTTATATTCCTTCTATTCCTCATTTATCAAGTGAGGATGTACAAGGACTTCAAATATATCGGATACATGACTTGGATAAAACCTATGTATTCCACTCTTATGACGAATTAGTTAAGTTTAAGCAGCTTTTAACAGAGGAACAATATGCTATACTCAATTTTATTGGTATTCATACATCTGTTCGGTTTAATCATTTATTATATCTATTCAAGAATAAATTTTCACGGAAGAAAATTAATAATGCGCTTCAAGGATTACTTTACTATCAATTTATAGAAAAATGGCAAGTAGAAATTTTTGATATGGAAATCTTTGAAGAAACATATACCTTATCCAATAATGGATTTAAACTACTAAAATACTGGCAAGGGAATATGTTCTTCTTTGCCCCAGAGCGCCTTGACAATCATGGTAAATATGTTCACCTACGTTATTGGCATGACATAGACCTACTTTGTCATTTACGCTACGCTCCTTCATTTTTAGGTCATATTATGCATCCATCTATTAGTAAAGGGGTTTTTACCCCTTCTTTAAGTTTTATAGTAAATGGAGGAAAAGAACGTAAATTTAACTTTGTTGTATACTCCACCTTATTATCTGATCAAAAGAATCGATTAAAACGAATAATTGCTAGATGGCAAACTTTTGTAGATTCAGGAAAAGATGTTATTATGCAGGACTTAGGGAATAATCCTACAATCTTAGTTATTTATGTTTCTACTAAAAAACAAGCAAGGCAAATTAATAATGAACTATTACTTGATTTAATTCCTGGTAAAGTATTGTTATGCATAGGGGAATCTTTACATTTTCAAGGATTACAACACGCTTTTTATCAACCTCTTGCAGAAGGGGAGATTAAACAATTAGATACAAAGCTATTTATAGAAAACTAAGCCACCTTACAAGCTTTCGCTCCAAGGGTGGCTTGTTTATTTTATAATTAGCTTGGAATATTCAAAAAAACTTAACAAAATTAATAATCCTGTATCTACCTCTATACAAAGCAAGGATTTTGCGAAATAATATTCTTTGACACCTGTTAATAAAATAACATTATATACAAATATAGTTATTTCATTGGAGGAATATACAGGAAAGGAGTACTATAT
>NZ_JBEUTW010000198.1:0-2158 GCF_040492675.1 Bacillus sp. AP50 | reverse complement strand
GTATATATTTAGATGAAAAATATTACTGTAAATCTCTCGATGATTATACCGGACAAGTCTTTCCTTTCTTAAGTACAAAAATAGGAAAAGGTCTTCTAAGAAACTTAAACTATTACTTTTCTTACGTTGATGCCTATGATAAGAAACCACCAGTTAAAGAAATAAGACTACTTATGAAACAAGTAACTAACAGATAGCCAAAAATACCAAAAAAAGAAAGCATCTAACCCTGGATGTTTTCTTTTTTATTAAAAACTCATTAACTTTCATCCTCTTCTAAAAGTATGTATCCAAGCATATTTTAAATTAAAAACATTGGAGGATTAGAGTGAATGAAATACTCAGAAACAATTATAAGCAAACGACTTCGAATACTTAAAATGACGGGTATGTTTTTCATGCTAGTGTTAATAGCATGGATTGGCTATACAAAATTACTTTATGAAAACGGCTTTCTTCAAGAAAAAAAGAATTCAGTAGAAGTAATGAACACTAGCATTACAGGAGAAATAGAGCAGCTTTTTCATATAAACTTGCAAGGTTATCGAAAAACAAGCCTTGATGCTGTTATAGAAGCCAGTAAAACCGATCCAAGTGAACTATCCTTAATTGAACTAGTCAACAAATCCTGCTCGCGAGATTGCATAGGTGAACCAGTTACATATGTAAACTCAAACAATGGATATATCTTTTATAAGGAATCTAATGGAACTAATGTAGCTATAACGGTTAAAAAGAAAGACACATGGGTAATTGTAAAGAAATCTGTTCAAGATGGAATATAATCACCCAAAAAAAGAGTACGCATCGTACTCTTTTTTATTATTAATACCCTTCCTCTTCATGCCTACAATGGCATTTCGCTTTTGTTTTACAATGACATTTTTCACACTCACACTTCGGTTTCTCTTTGCAACAACACTCGTGAAAATCATTGCGCTTACATCTACATCTCCCAAACATTAAATCATCCCAAAATTTATTACAATCTTGAAAATGTCCACAATGACAAGTATTTCTCATAAATATGCTTCCTCCTTGATAGAATTCATCATATTCTATGTTTGAAAGTATACAAAGGCTTGTTTATTAGTCTATTTTCTCCATATTATAAGTAGAGTTAAAAGATTAAATAAAAATAAAAACCGTCACATGACGGCTCTTATTTTTGCAAACTACTCTTTTGTATAAAAATATTTAATTCCTTTCATATCTAACCAAGCAGTTGCTTTGTCCAGTTCGTTCCCTTGACGATAATCTGTTTCGAAATACACAAGCCCTTGGTTATCTCCACGAGATATTATTTTAGAAGTATATCCAAGCTTATCCATCATTTGAATCATGTCAGAAATTAAATTTACACCAAATTCATAAGTAACTACTTTGCTATATTTATTCACTATAATTCCAACCCCTTCTTGTTTTTTTATCGGCTCAACAATTTGATTTGTAAACCAAGCTAACGGCTTATTTCCAATCAGCTTATTTAAATCACACTTGCCGATACCAGCCACATTGCCTGTCTCTGTGTATTGCCAAATATCACATGGATACGCCGGTTTGTTACCACCATAACGAGGAATCCATACAAATAATTCATCAATAAAAGCTTGTGCACCCGCTCTCATATCGTTCATTGTTCTTACTTCTACGTCAGCTACCCAAACTGTTGCATTTTTATCACCACGGTTCCAAAAGTCTCTTGCTTCTATCCGTGCATCCTCTACTGAAACGAAACGACAGAACGCATAATTACCAAACGGAATATTCCTTGCTTTCATTGCTTGTACATAATTTTTATATAAAGGATCTACATAGTTTGAACCATCTTGCACACGTGCAATTACGAAATCTAATTGTGGTGCTGCGATATCCCAGTTAATGTCGCCATTCCATTTCGAAATATCTACAATATAACCCATTATTTAACATCTCCTTTTTCATTATTATATTCAAAGCTTGTTTTTTTGTTATTATCAACTAATAAATAGTATGAGAGGTATTATATTATTGGGTAATAATTTAAAATTCGGCTTATGTATTGAGAAAACAAAATATTATTACGGGTTTAATAAGTAAAGATTTACAAAACTCTAAACTATATAAAGTGAAACGATAATTAGTAGGAGGCTACGAGCAGTGTAATTCCCACCTAATT
>NZ_JBEUTW010000197.1:0-3212 GCF_040492675.1 Bacillus sp. AP50 | reverse complement strand
GAGTTTTATTCAGGGGAGGAAGAGAAATGAGACCACGTAGATTTGAGTATTTGATTTCTTATAAGTATTACCATAATAACGGTAATACGGATTGTACGTATTTATTCAATAGTCGTTCGAAACTCAATAGTAGAAAAGATGTCCTAGATTTAATGGATCTATTAAAAGAAAAATGCAATGCTCATACGGTCATAATCAATAACAGTCAATTACTAAGAGAAAAGAGAGCATTATAAAAACTCAACAAAATAATCCTTTGAATAGAAAGTGAGGTTAGAAGAATGGAGAATAACATAAAACTTTTAGGTGATGACGGGATGTTGGGTATGGAGTTTAAGAATAGAACGATTCGTGTTTATAACACAGAAGGCGATGTGATGGAATTACTTTCAACAAAAGAACAGATTCGAGAGGCTATCGATTATTTAAAAGAATGCCAGAAAGAAATGAAGTAATGTTTTAAAGAGTAATCACATCGAACGGAGGGGAACCGTATCGTATGAATCAATTGTCATTTTTTGAAGACATCGATGAAAAGGAGATGCGAAGACTTGTGGTGAAGGAGCTGAAAAACTACAAAGCATTGTGCGTCCGGATGAAGAATCAAGAAGAACGGGCTCAAGCTGGGTGTGTTGTTCTTTTTCCTAAAATGAAAGGTGACGATAAGAATCACGAGATACGTTTTAAACAAATTGAACGGACGTTAAAACATGCACTTGATGAAGATGAACGCAGGATAATTGAGATGAAGTACCTTGGGAATCGGAAGGTTAAGGATTCGTTTGTGTACAACGAATTAATGATAAAGCGAGATACGTTTTATCAGAAGAAAAAAAGCGCTATTCAGTTGATAGCTACAGCTTTGGGGATTATATAGATATGTGTTATTTTGTATATAGAGGATTGGTGTTTTAAATTTAATTTAATGGAGGTATATTTATGAGTTGGATACCAAGTGTGATTACATTATTAGGCACATTAGCGGGCGCTATTATTGGTATAGTTGGTGCTATTATTACTCAGAATAAAAGTTTTAAACGTCAAATCGAGTTAGAGCGAAATAAGTTGGAGTGGAATGAATTACAAAATAATAAAAACTTGAAATTTGAAGTGTATAATGAACTCCTTGAGAAAAATGGAGTAAGTCAAGTAATTGAGCTTGATAGAAATAAACCAATGGATATTTATCAATTCCAAGTAGGAAATTATCTAACATGCATTAGACCAATTTTATTCAAAAAATTCCATGTGTTAGATTCGGATATTCAAGAGAAAGTATTAAGAATTGATGAAGAGATAAGGAGATGCGAATGGTATGAAGATGTAGACGAGGATGATAATAAAGGTTTTCTAGATTTATATAATGCCATTTTAAGAAGAGTCAACGAAGAATATGAAAAGATGAAAATCTCCGGAATCGAATAATTATATATCCTTTAAATATCGACAAAAAAGGGGACAAACTCGAGGACGTTTTTGGGGATTTCTCAAAGCAGAATCAATATTACGCTATACCTATACAGTTCTTTGAAAAAAGAATAGTGTGGGGATAACGTATTTATGCGCTCATAACCAATGATCATAGCCCCTTTATCAAAACGTTACCGGAGAACGGGCAAGGGCGGTAAGAATCCGCAAATAGGACGAAAAGATCAATTACATGTATATATTCAGCCGCGATGCGTGAGTGTCGTGGCTTTTGTGTTTTTTATTGAGTTTAGTATTTTGATGTTAGTTTTAATAAGAGGTATAAATAATCCCCTTTTAGGAATTGGTCTTCAAAGGTTATGTTTTTTATATCTCCATACATAAATGTAATATAATGATTTGTGTCAAGAGTAAAGAAAGAGGGTTTTTGCATTAACATGGCGGAAAGAATAAATTATGGAAAATGTAGCAAACTTTTTAATGAAAATAAAGTAGAAGTATCAAAATAGACGTTTTTTCTTTTTTATATAGAAATTACACATTAAACGTATTTAAATACTGTTTTAGGTATAACATGAATTGATCATCAATGGTACAGATAACGGATATTTTTCTATTTAGATTAGATGTTAAATGTACCGTGAAACTCTTGGAAATACAATGCTGGAAAAATATAATGATATTGGTATATTACAGGAGAAGGCGCAATTGTAGGAGTAAAGGGGATATGCCCAGGTTGCATACCATATGAAGGATGGTGAAGTAAATGTTGCCAAGTCGAAGTTGGAGCTACAACAATCCTCATCGGGAAAGGATTCATAATATAATCACTCCTAAAGTAGTATTCATGTAATAGGGTATGCACTTACTGAATATAGATGTGCATAATCTAGGTCTATAAACATAATAATCAACGGACAGAAAATAGGGTTACTAATCTTATGATGTGTTCATTATGGGTGTTTTATTTTACTATGTAGATAGAACAAACATGTGTATAGTAATTATCGTAGGCGCTACATGATCTGGGTGGCGTCTTGTTTGTTGTTAAGGATAGAATATGATGAATTCTATTTTTAGAGGAGGGAATCATATCTATGGGATGGAATAATAATTTTGGACATTCTCGAGATTGTAATAGATTTTGGGATGATTTAGTATTTTGCGGATGCGGTCGTAGACGAGATTGGTAAAGTCTTTTGAAAGAGTGTGATGAAGAAACGCACTCTTTTTTGTTATGTTTTTAATTAGTACTTATTAACTCGAAGGACGCAGTTTCAATTGGATTTAACATTTTACAAAACAAACGAACACAATGAATAGAAAAAGCAAGAATCAAATGATTCCTGCTAGGTGAAGAGATGTGACTAACATTCCAATAGCGCTAATAAACTCTGGAGAAATGTAAAAATCTGATTTAGATGCGTTTGGTCTCTTGATTTTTAGTTTCATGTTTCTACTCCTTTATATTTAGTTTTTACATGGGTATATACAATTCAGAAGGGAGTTTGTAACAAATAAATGAGAAATATTTTTAAGTAAGATTCATTTAGCGATTTGTGTAAGTAGCGAATACGCTGCTTTTTTATTTTACATAGAAAAAGGAACCGTAATAGGCTCCTTAATTCGATTCAGAAGTTGTGTAGTTTTTCTTGATGATATCTTTTATGTTGATAATTAAGGATATAAGAAATCCAGCAGCTAGGATACCGTTTACCCAGTAATATGTATTCCCTGATGTAAATTTATTATAAAAGGAATTGACATTATAATATAATAAGCCT
>NZ_JBEUTW010000196.1:0-11481 GCF_040492675.1 Bacillus sp. AP50 | reverse complement strand
GAATGATTGTTAATATATTATTGGATATATATTTCTCATAAAAATAAATGAATCAAACTTTGCTTAAAATGTTAATCTTAGTACAATTTATAGTATACGGACTAGCACTAAGGAGGTAATGAGATGCGGCAATTTGCAAAACCTACAATCGTCGTAAGTAAATGTTTAGAATTTGATGCTTGTCGATATAATGGAGAGATGATTCCAGATGTAACAATACGAAATTTGCAGCCATTTGTTACATTTATACCTGTTTGTCCAGAAGTGGAGATTGGATTGGGAACTCCTCGTGAAACGATACGAATTGTAGAAGAAAATGGTGAGAACAGACTTGTGCAACCGTCGACACGAGAAGATGTAACTGAAAAAATGGAGCAGTTTTCAAATGACTTTTTACAAACGATATCGGATGTGGATGGTTTTATTTTAAAGAATCGTTCACCAAGTTGTGGTACGCGTGATGTGAAAATTTATTCTGGTTTTGAAAAAGCGCCAGCAAAGGGAAAAGGATCGGGCTTATTTGGCGGAGCAGTAGTAAAAAAATTTTCGCATCTTCCTATTGAAGAGGAAGGCAGATTGTCGAATTTTATTATTAGAGAGCATTTCTTTACAAGACTATTTACAATCGCATATTACAAAATGATTAAACATAATAAAAATATGAAAGACCTTGTATCGTTTCAGTCGGACAATAAATATTTATTTATGGCATATAATCAAGTGAAACAAAAGGAATTAGGGCGTATAATTGCAAATCACAAAAATGAAAAGATTGAAGTTGTATTTGAAAACTATGAGAAGACTTTATATGAATTATTTATGCGCACCCCCCGCTATACATCGAATGTAAATGTATGCGAGCACATTTTTGGATACTTTAAAACAAAGCTAAAAAAACAAGAAAAAGATCATTTTATAGAACTGTTACAAAAGTATGCAGAAAAGAAAATACCACTTAGTAGTTTACTTACAATTTTAAAATCATGGGCCATTCGATTTGATGAAAAGTATTTATTAAGACAAACGTATTTCGAACCATACCCTGAAGCATTAGTAGAAATTTCTGATTCGGGAAAAGGTAGAGATTATTAAACAATAAATTACATAATTCGACACAAAATATCCTATGTTGTTGTAGAACAATGTAGGAATTTTTTTGTGCATTAGTACAGAATCTGTTTTAAAATTAAGTTATGACAGAATTATAGCAATTGTCTAACTAATATTCTTGTCTTTTAAGTTGTTATGTTTGTAGTAGAAACTCGCACGCTGTCGAAACTCAATATTCGATAAGGGGTGTGTAGCGGAATGGAATTTACTCTAACTCGCGAAAAACAAATGATTAAAGAAATGGTACGTGACTTTGCTGAAAAGGAAATCGCACCGAAAGCTGTATATTATGACAAAACTGCAGAGTTTCCATATGAAACATTTCAAAAAATGGGCGAACTAGGATTATTAGGCATCCCATTCCCAGAAGAGTATGGAGGTTCAGGTGGCGATACTGTATCGTATGCGTTAGCAGTTGAAGAAATTGGTCGCGCTTGTGGTGGCACTGGTTTAAGCTATGCTGCAACAATTTCATTAGGTGCTTCTCCAATTTATTATTTCGGTACAGAAGAACAAAAACAAAAGTATTTAGTTCCAATGGCGTCAGGTAAAACATTAGGTGCCTTCGGATTAACGGAGCCGAATGCTGGATCAGATGCAGGTGGTACTCAAACGAAAGCGGTACTAGATGGCGATGAGTATGTAATCAGTGGTGAGAAGTGTTGGATTACAAACGCAGAGTATGCAAATACCATTATTGTAACCGCTGTCAACGGTGTTGAAGAGAATGGTAGAAAACGCATTTCAGCATTTATCGTACCTACTACTAGTGAAGGATTAACGATTTCTAGTCCTTACGATAAAATGGGCGTTCGCGCTTCTAATACTTGTGAAATCGTACTTGATGGTGTTCGTGTACCGAAAGAAAATATTCTTGGTGATGTAAATAAAGGTTTTAAACAATTTTTATATACACTTGATGGAGGACGTATTTCAATCGCAGCATTGGCAGTTGGTATTGCGCAATCAGCCTTTGAACGTGCATTGCAATATGCGAAAGAACGTCAACAATTTGGAAAGTCAATCTCTAATTTCCAAGCGATTCAATTTAAATTAGCTGATATGGCGACTGAAGTAGAGCTAGCACGCAATTTAGTACATAAAGCAGCTTGGTTAAAAGATAACGATAAACCTTTCGGTAAAGAAGCGGCAATGGCAAAACTATTTGCATCGGAAGCGGCAAGCCGTATTGCGAATCAAGCAGTACAGATTCATGGTGGATATGGCTATATGCGTGAATATGAAGTTGAACGACATATTCGTGATGCGAAACTATTAGAAATTGGTGAAGGAACTTCTGAAATTCAACGTCTCGTAATTGCTAGACATTTAGGATGTAGATAAAAGGGAGGAATCACTATGTTTCAAAAAATATTAATTGCGAATCGCGGGGAAATCGCTGTTCGTATTATGAAAACTTGTCAAAAACTTGGCATTCGCACTGTTGCTATTTATTCTGAAGCAGATGAAAATGCCCTTCATGTGAAAATGGCAAATGAAGCTTACTTAGTAGGTGGACCGCGTGTTCAAGAAAGTTATTTAAACCTTGAAAAAATTATTGAAATAGCTAAGAAGACAAATGCAGAAGCGATTCATCCGGGTTATGGTTTATTATCAGAGAATCCGTCTTTTCCGGTTCGCTGCAAAGAAGAAGGAATCGTATTTATCGGTCCTTCAGAAGAAATCATTACGAAGATGGGAAGTAAAATCGAATCACGTATCGCAATGCAAGCAGCAGATGTCCCAGTAGTCCCAGGTATTACTACAAATATTGAAACTGCTGAAGAAGCAATTGAAATTGCAAAACAAATTGGTTATCCATTAATGCTTAAGGCATCCGCAGGCGGCGGAGGCATTGGTATGCAGTTGATGGAAACTGAGCAAACGCTCACCAAAGCGTTCGAAAGTAATAAAACAAGAGCGCAAAACTTCTTTGGTAACGGAGAAATGTATTTAGAGCGATATATAGCAGACGCGCATCATATTGAAATTCAGCTTTTAGCAGATACACATGGTAACACAGTGTATTTATGGGAGCGTGAATGTTCGGTACAGCGCCGAAATCAAAAAGTAATCGAAGAAGCACCTTCACCATTTTTAGATGAAGGTACACGAAAGGCGATGGGAGAAGTTGCTGTACAAGCTGCCAAAGCACTTGGTTATACAAATGCAGGTACAGTTGAGTTTCTTGTAGATGATCAGAAGAACTTCTATTTCTTAGAGATGAATACGCGATTACAAGTAGAGCATCCAGTGACAGAAGAAATTACGGGATTAGACCTTATAGAACAGCAACTCCTTATCGCAAGTGGAGAGAAACTATCATTTACTCAGGATGATGTAAAACGTAGTGGTCATGCCATTGAAGCTCGTATTTATGCAGAGGATCCGAAAACATTCTTCCCATCACCTGGGAAAATTACAGATTTAACACTACCGTCAAATGTACGGATTGATCACTTCTTAGAAAATCATGTAACGATTACACCTTTCTATGATCCAATGATTGCGAAAGTCATTGCACATGGCGAGACTCGTGAAGAAGCAATTTCAAAATTACATGATGCTCTAGAGGAATTAAAAGTAGAAGGTATTAAAACGAACACACCAATGCTACTGCAAGTTTTGGAAGACGAAGTGTTCAAAGAGGGTATTTATACAACAGGCTTTGTAACGAAACAACTCGTTAAAAAATAAGATTTAACAATATTAAGGGGGAAAAAATGATGACGAAAGTATACGCATCGATGGCAGGAAACGTTTGGAAGATTGTTGTAGGAGTAGGAGATACAGTAGAGGAAGAGCAGGATGTCGTCATTTTGGAATCTATGAAAATGGAAATTCCAATCATTTCAGAAGAAGCTGGCACAGTTATGAAAATTAATGTGCAAGAAGGCGATTTTGTAAATGAAGGAGATGTATTATTAGAAATTGAATAGGGAGATATAGGGGGAAGCGAATTGAAACTACCTAATTTTGCTGTCATTAAAGAAGTCGGGCCACGTGATGGCTTACAAAATGAAAAAAAGATTGTTGGCACAAAAGATAAAGTAAAATGGATTCAACTACTTACAGAAGCGGGATTGTCGTATGTTGAAGTTTCCTCATTCGTTCACCCAAAATGGGTCCCTGCATTAGCGGATGCAAATGATGTATTTTCTGAGCTGAAAAGGGATCCCAATGTTACATATGCTGCGCTTGTTCCGAATCAAAATGGTTTGGAACGAGCTTTTTTGCAAAATGTAGATGAGGTGAATGTTTTTTTATCAGCAAGTGAATCTCATAATAAAAGTAATATTAATAAATCGATCAAAGAAGCATTAGTCGTAATTGAAGATATAACAAAACAGGCATTATTCGAAGGGAAAAAGGTAAGAGGCTATGTTTCTACTGTATTTGGATGTCCTTATGAAGGGAATATAAGTCTCGCAGCAGTTGACGAATTATGTAATCAACTATTTTCATACGGTATTTATGAAGTTTCTCTAGGGGATACAATCGGTGTAGCGAATCCATTACAAGTAGAACAAGTATTAGAACACCTATTAAAGAAGTATGATGCTTCGCAGTTTGCAATGCATTTTCATAATACGTATGGAATGGCTCTAGCGAATGTAGTTAAATCATTAGAATACGGTATTACAACGTTTGATAGTTCTTGTGGTGGACTCGGGGGCTGCCCTTATGCACCAGGAGCATCAGGTAATGTTGCTACTGATGACCTAGTACATATGCTCCATAAATTAGGAGTCCAAACGAATATAGACGAAGAAAAGTTATTGAGAGCTAGTCAATTTATTCAAAGTAAGTTAAATATCCAATTACCGAGTCATGTGTATAGAGCGCTTCAACATAAAACGATAAGTAGGTGAGAAGATGCTACAATTACAAAACATTTCAGTTGATTATGTAACACCTCACGTTGTAAAGATTTCGTTATATCGTGAAAGACAAGCAAACTCATTATCTTTAGCGTTATTAGAAGAGTTACAAAACATATTAACTCAAATAAGTGAAGAGTCCAATACGCGTGTAGTTATTCTAACAGGTGCTGGTGAAAAAGCGTTTTGTGCTGGTGCAGATTTAAAAGAGCGTGCCGATATGAATGAAGAACAAGTTCGCCATGCTGTTAGTATGATTCGCACTACTATGGAGATGGTTGAACAATTACCACAGCCAGTTATTGCTGCTATAAATGGAATCGCACTTGGTGGTGGTACGGAATTAAGTTTAGCTTGTGATTTTAGAATTGCTGCTGAATCTGCAAGTCTTGGTCTTACTGAAACGACACTTGCAATTATACCAGGAGCGGGTGGTACACAGCGCTTACCGAGATTAATTGGTGTTGGTAGAGCGAAAGAATTAATTTATACAGGTAGACGTATTTCAGCGCAAGAAGCAAAAGAATATGGTTTAGTAGAATTTGTTGTACCAGCTAATTTACTTGAAGAGAAAGCGATTGAAATAGCAGAGAAAATTGCTAGTAATGGACCTATTGCTGTTCGATTAGCAAAAGAGGCAATTTCAAATGGTATTCAAGGTGATTTACATACCGGATTACAAATGGAAAAACAAGCGTATGAAGGTGTAATCCATACGAAAGATCGAATAGAAGGATTACAGGCATTCAAAGAAAAACGCAAACCGATGTATAAGGGGGAGTAAATATGTTAGACCAAAAACAACAATCTAATTCATTTGAAGAACGAGTTGAAACAATTAAACAAGGCGGGGCACCGAAATATCATGAGCAAAATAAAGCAAAAGGAAAATTATTCGTTCGAGACCGTTTAGCGCTTCTATTTGATAATGGCGAATATGTAGAAGATGCATTATTTGCTAACTGTGAACAAACAGGCTTACCTGCGGATGGCGTTGTAACGGCAACGGGTAAAATACATGGTCGTACTGCGTGTGTAATGGCCAATGATTCTACTGTAAAAGCTGGATCATGGGGATCACGCACAGTTGAAAAGATTTTACGTATTCAAGAAACAGCTGAAAAACTACGTGTTCCGTTATTTTATTTAGTTGACTCTGCTGGAGCGCGTATTACAGATCAAGTAGAAATGTTCCCAGGGCGCCGCGGTGCAGGAAGAATCTTCTATAATCAAGTGAAGTTATCAGGTAAAGTTCCTCAAGTATGCTTGTTATTTGGACCTTCTGCAGCTGGTGGTGCGTATATTCCAGCCTTTTGTGACGTTGTAATGATGGTAGAGGGAAATGCATCTATGTATTTAGGATCTCCTCGTATGGCTGAGATGGTTATCGGTGAGAAGGTAACTTTAGAAGAGATGGGCGGAGCTCGTATGCATTGCTCTGTATCAGGATGCGGAGATGTTTTATGTAAGACAGAAGAAGATGCGATTACACAAGCAAGACAATACATTTCATATTTTCCAAACAACTATTTAGAAAAGACTCCATTGGTTACACCTCAAGAACCGAAACAATTCGATAAAACGTTAGAACAAATCATTCCAGAAAATCAAAATGCTCCTTTCAATATGAAAGATCTCATTAATAGAGTTATTGATGAGGGTTCATTCTATGAAGTAAAAAAATTATTTGCTCAAGAGCTAATTACAGGCTTAGCACGTATTGATGGTAAGCCAGTTGGTATTATTGCAAATCAGCCGCGTATGAAGGGTGGCGTATTATTCCACGATTCAGCTGATAAAGCTGCTAAGTTTATTAATTTATGCGATGCATATCATATTCCATTATTATTCCTTGCGGATGTACCAGGATTTATGATCGGTACAAAAGTAGAGCGTGCCGGTATTATTCGCCACGGTGCAAAAATGATTTCTGCAATGAGTGAAGCAACTGTACCGAAGATTTCTATCGTTGTTCGTAAAGCATATGGTGCTGGTTTATATGCGATGGCAGGTCCGGCATTTGAACCAGATTGCTGCCTGGCATTACCGACAGCCTCTATTGCGGTAATGGGTCCAGAAGCTGCGGTTAATGCTGTATATGCAAATAAAATTGCAGCTTTACCAGAAGAAGAGCGTGCTAGCTTCATTGCTGAAAAACGTGAAGAGTATAAGAAAGATATTGATATTTATCATTTAGCATCAGAGATGGTGATTGATGGTATTGTTCATCCAAACAATTTACGTGAAGAGTTAAAAGGACGTTTCGAAATGTATATGAGTAAATATCAAGTATTCACGGATCGTAAACATCCTGTATATCCAGTTTAAAAGCCCTATTTAGGGCTTTCTTGCTCAAAAAGTTAAGGAGGGGAAAACATTGAAACAAGCAGTTTGGTTTCCAACAGAAGAGTACAAGGAAAAAACACGTTTATATGGTTGGATGAAATCATTGGGATATGAAGATTATGAAACTTTTTATAATAAATCTATTGAGGAAACAGCTTGGTTTTGGGGAGAGGCAGAAAAAGCAGTTGGCTATCAATGGATGAAACCTTATACAGAAGTATTAGATTTAGAAAATGGTACACCGTTTGCACAGTGGTATAATGGCGGAACATGTAACGTTGTAGAATCAGCTTTATCCCGCTGGCTTGCGGATGAAGAGACGAGAATACAGCCAGCACTTCAGTATGAAGGGGAAAATGGAACTTCAAAATCATTTACATATGAAGAGCTTGATAACTGGGTAAGCCGTGTTGCCAATGGTTTGAAACACGCGGGTATTGAAAAAGGTGACCGTGTAACAATTTATATGCCAATGATTCCAGAAACAGTTGTTGCGATGCTAGCTGTAATGAAAATTGGAGCAATTATTTCACCAATATTCTCAGGCTTTGCGTCTGATGCAGTTATGACACGTGTGCAAGCGGCAGGTTCAAAAATGATTATTACCGCAGATGGATTTTCACGCCGAGGTAAAATTGTTTCTTTAAAAGATGAAGTAGATAAAGCTTGTGAACATTGCCCAACTGTTGAAAAAGTGGTAATCGTTCGTCATGCAGGAAATGATTTTACACCACATAACTATGACTTTTCGTGGAGTACGCTAGAAAAAGAAAAACCATTCATACATGCCGAAGAAATGCAAAGCGATGATCCATTAATGCTCATTTATACATCAGGAACGACTGGTAAGCCGAAAGGAACAGTACACACGCATGCAGGATTTCCTTTGAAAGCAGCCTTTGATGCAGGATTTGGAATGAATATTAAACAAGGTGATCGTGTATTATGGGTAACTGATATGGGCTGGATGATGGGGCCATTTCTATTATTCGGTTCACTCATTAATGGAGCAACGATGGTTATGTACGAAGGTGTTCCAGACTTCCCAGAAGCAGACCGGTTATGGGAGACAGTTGATAAATATGAAATTACTCATCTAGGTATTTCGCCAACGTTAATCCGAGCATTAATGGCAAAAGGTGATGAGTATGTCAATAAACACTCTTTAAAGAGTTTGGAAGTATTCGCATCAACAGGAGAACCTTGGAATCCTGATCCATGGATGTGGCTGTTTGAAACAGTTGGAAAAGGAAATGTTCCAATCTGTAACTACTCAGGTGGAACTGAAATCTCTGGTGGGATTTTCGGTAATGTTCTTATTAAGCCAATCGCACCGATTAGTTTTAACGCATCTTTACCAGGAATGGCAGCTGTCGTACTGGATGATCAAGGTAAACCAATTCGAGATGAAGTCGGAGAATTATGCTTAGAGAAACCTTGGGTAGGTATGACGAAAAGCTTCTGGGAAGATGATGAACGTTACGTGAACACATATTGGTCACGTTTTGAAAATAAATGGGTCCACGGTGACTGGGTCATTTACGATGGTGAACAATATATCATCACAGGGCGTTCAGACGATACGTTAAATATTGCAGGTAAACGTATTGGACCTGCTGAATATGAATCTATTCTTGTGAAACATAACGATGTAATTGAAGCTGCTGCAATTGGTGTACCTGACGAAGTAAAAGGTGAAGTTTGTCATTGTTTTGTAGTATTAAGAGATCATGTAACATTCACAGGAGAATTAAAGAAAGAATTAATGAGTTTAGTAAACTCTCATATTGGAAAAGCGTTGTGTCCTAAAGACATCCACGTTGTAGAAGATTTACCGAAAACACGTAACTCTAAAGTAATGCGCCGTGTTATTAAAGCAGCTTACTTAGGAAAAGAGTTAGGTGATTTATCATCGCTTGTAAATCCTGAAGTAGTTCCGTTTATTCAGGGGTTACAGTCTAGTAAATTATAAAGTTAGAAAGGATCTCTATATAAATAGAGATCCTTTTTTATGTTTATAAAAAGAAAAGAAGTGAATTTGATGAAGAAGAAAAATTCTACTATTAGTGTTAAGTATGTCTGTTTTATAGTTTTTATTAAAATACGATACTGTGGCATGTTTATTCATTGGAGTAATTAAATTTTGTTAAGGATGAAATTCAATAAAAGCGTTATTTTAATAGGCTGTTACGAAATTTAATTTGAAAGGCACATCCAAATGATAAAAAAAGAGCACTATAAAATCAGTGCTCTTTTTATTAGAAATTGCTTAGTTCTTAAAAATAAAATCATTACGGACAATTCACAATGGTAATAATGACGCTAGCCATTGTTCCAGGAGAATCAAGAAGAGAAGCAGTAACGGTTACTGTTCCAGGCCCATTAGCGGCTAGAAATACAGCGGTAAAGTTACCTGAGGCATTGGTAATGACAGCAAGAGGAACCATGAAAGCAAGAGATGGGTTACTAAACGAAAAACTGACCACTACCCCTGGAGTAGGAATACCGTTTACTAATACTTGACCCGAAAAAAATAAAGTATTATTTCCTTGAGTGGATACACATGCTGTGGTTTCGTTAGAAGTCAAGGTAATAGATGCAGGTCCAGCAGGAAGATTAAATCCAGTTGGTCCAGTTGATCCAGTTGATCCGGTTGGTCCGGTTGATCCGGTTGGCCCAGTCGGTCCAGTTGATCCGGTTAATCCAGTAGCTCCTGTAGAACCGGTGGGACCGGTAGGGAATTGAAAAGGTTGAACAGTTGGAAGTGTAGGTCCAATAGAACCGGGATTAAGTGCAGCAAAAGATAAAAACTCGTCCATTATTTATCACCTCTAAAAATCGTATTACTAATAGTAAATGTAATGATAGAGCAAAGTGAAACGGACAAGCGGTTTTATTTTAACAAATTAAACAAAGTAGTTATATGATAGAAAGAGAGATTAGTATGATTCCTTTAGAAATTAAATATAAAAAGGCGATTATCTTCAAATCGCCTTTTAGGTAATGCCGTGTAATTTTATTCAGTTATTTGAAATATAGTTTCATTCGGTTTGGAAAATCCATACAGTTTCCTTGCGAATTTTAAAATTTCTTCTTCACTACTTGTTAAAGCCTTGACATCCTTGTTAAGGGAATGACCATCCTTCTTTACAGAAGATAATTTTTGTTGTTCCGTATTAAGTGTGATTTGTTTTTCTTTAATCATTTCTTGTTGGTTATTCAGAGAATATTGAAGGACAAAAATTATAGGTAATATAAAAGCCAAAGTAGTTATAATACGGCGTCTTGTTTTTTTTATGCTACCTTGTTGGGTATTAGGATTCACTTGCTGTGAGGGTATATTAGGATTTGATTGGTGTGATGATACTTTTGGGATGTTTCCCATTAAAATGCCTCCATTACTGATTGTCGAATTTAAACCGTTTAATAGTATTATAAATGTTCAATAAGGATTTTAGAAGATATTTTAATATAGGTGAGTTTTGTAAAGTTTAAACAAAATCTTTATTTAAATAAAAGAAACCCCGCTTGTCTCTGGGGTTTCTGAAGGCAATGAAAGTACTCGACTAATTAAAGATTCCATGAATTTTTTGCTGAAAATACTGGTGAATTCGTCTGAAGTAATGAGGGCATCTAAAGCTTTATACGTACGTGAAGTAATTAAAAATCGATTTATAAGAGTTAGCTTGTTTTTTCTTAATAGCCCACCTAATCAGTAAATACATATGTCTGTTGAAATCTTTACGTGTTCATTGATAAAAAGCTGATTATATTCAGTCAGCTTTTTGTATAATACATTCTAGTATTTATCGGTTCCAAAAGACATATTCTTTCCTTTAAGTTGGCATCGAAAATATTACCAATTTTTCCTTTTACAATGGCAACAAATAAAGAAACATTTACAACGACACTTATTTCGTTTAGAACTCCAATCATCATCACGATGACACTTTTCTTTAGATTTCCACCAATCATCATTACAATGTTTTTCCTGAGAACTCCAATCGTCATCACAATGACACTTTTCTTTAGATTTCCACCAATCATCATTACAATGCTTTTTCTGAGAACTCCAATTATCATCACAATGATGTTTTTCTTTAGATTTCCACCAATCATCACAACAATGCTTTTTCTGAGAACT
>NZ_JBEUTW010000195.1:0-14524 GCF_040492675.1 Bacillus sp. AP50 | reverse complement strand
GTCATTATCTAATACATTGTTGTAAATTGTCAAGTTTCATCAGATTTTCACATTTTCAGAGTAACAATTTCCTTAAAAATATTGAATTATAAAGGAGAATCGTATAATATAGGCGTTGATAATGATTTATCTACATCTTTGTAGTATAGAATTTGCAAAAATTGCCTACAAATGAAAGTAAGACTCATTTTATGATCATTATACAGTCTTATCTTTGGGAGGAGGTGAATGGCATGAACAAGACAGATTTAATCAATGCTGTTGCAGAAGCAAGTTCCCTTTCTAAAAAGGACGCAACAAAAGCAGTAGACGCTGTTTTTGATTCTATCTTAGAAGCTTTAAAACAAGGTGATAAAGTACAACTGATCGGATTCGGTAACTTCGAAGTTCGTGAGCGTGCGGCTCGTAAAGGTCGTAACCCACAAACAGGTGAGGAGATTGAAATCGCTGCAAGTAAAGTACCTGCATTCAAACCTGGTAAAGCGTTAAAAGATGCGGTTAAATAATCCTTACATATTAACAGGGAAGAAGAGTTTCCTTTTTGGGAACTCTTCTTTTTGCTTTTAAAAACATAAATATGCTAGAATGTGTTCGTATCACTTTTAGGTTTTCGGGAGGGCTAGCGGATGGCAAAAGTTAATTTAGAACAAATTGAACATGCAGTACGCCTTATTTTAGAGGCGATTGGGGATGACCCAAATCGTGAGGGAGTACTTGATACACCAAAGCGTGTTGCAAAAATGTACGCAGAAGTGTTCTCAGGTATGCATGAAGATCCGAAAGAGCATTTGCATAAAGTATTCGGAGAAGATCACGAAGAGCTTGTACTAGTAAAAGATATACCATTTTATTCGATGTGTGAGCATCATTTAGTTCCATTCTATGGAGTTGCTCACGTTGCATATATTCCGCAAGGTGGAAAGGTGACAGGGTTAAGTAAATTAGCTCGTACCGTAGATACAATTGCACGTCGCCCACAACTGCAAGAACGTATTACATCAACAGTAGCGAACTCTATTATGGAAGTACTAGAGCCTCATGGTGTAATGGTAGTAGTAGAAGCAGAACATATGTGTATGACGATGCGTGGTGTAAAAAAACCAGGTGCGAAAACAGTAACGACAGCAGTGCGTGGTGTGCTTGAAAATGATGCTGCAGCGCGCAGTGAAATTTTATCGTTTATTAAAACGAAGTAAAGAAAAGCGGGAAACTGCTTTTCTTTTTTTTTTTAGTAAATAAATGATATAGTTTTAACTAGACAGAGTGAGATTAGAAAGATTGCTTACATGAATGGTAGGTGTAGCCAAGTTTTGGTTATAGAAAATAGAGTGTATGTGTTATAATAAGTTTTATGAATTAGAAAACAAGGGTGATTTTTTGTGTGTGACATCTACGGAGGGTATGCGGGTATAAAAGAAAAATTGATGGAGAAATTACGCCATCCTTACTTTATAAACTATATTGAAGAACCATTTATTGATGAAGAAAAGATAGCATTGTTATATGGTGCTTTAAAGAGTGCAAACTTACATATAGAACAAATTGAGCATTACGTAGTAACAATTATGCTTGTACAAATTGCGCTTGATACGCATGAAAGGGTATCAAATAAAGCAGGCGAGGAAGAGATTGAATTCCATAAATGTCGTCAATTAACAGTACTTGCAGGCGATTACTATAGTGGACTATATTATTATTTATTGTCTATGAATCGTGATATTGTTTTAATTCGTGCACTTGCTGAAGGAATTAAAGAGATAAATGAACACAAAATTATGTTATACCAAAAAGCGCATGAAACGACGGATGACATAATGAAAAGCATAGTAATGATTGAGTCTGCGCTCCTTCAAAAAACATGTGATCATTTTCAGTTATCACATTGGAAGCCATTTATCACATACGTATTAGGTGGAAATCGCCTTCAAAAAGAAATTCAATTGTATGCTGATAAGCAACATTCGCCTGTTTTTCAAGCTATGCAAGATGCTTTAGGGGATAAAGCAGAAGTAGTGATTAATGGTTGGATGAAGGAATTGAGAAAGAAAGAAAAACAATTTTTAGAAAATCACACAGACATAAATGAAATAAATTCTGTGTTAAGGAATAAATAGAAGACATAAGCAATTTTACATTGGAAGAAGGTACGAGCATGCAACAATCAAAAGAAGAAAGAGTACATGACGTATTTGAAAAGATTTCTGATAAATACGATGTGATGAATTCTGTAATTAGTTTTCAAAGACATAAAGCGTGGCGTAAAGAAACGATGCGAATTATGGATGTACAACCAGGCAGTCAAGCGCTTGATGTATGCTGTGGAACCGCAGATTGGACAATTGCGCTAGCTGGAGCCGTAGGTGAACAAGGAAAGGTTGTTGGCTTAGACTTCAGTGAAAATATGTTATCTGTCGGTAAGCAAAAGGTAGAGGCGTTACAATTAAAACAAGTAGAACTTCTACATGGGAATGCAATGGAACTTCCGTTTGAAGATAATATGTTTGATTATGTGACGATTGGGTTTGGTTTACGTAACGTACCGGATTATATGCACGTATTAAAAGAAATGACGCGTGTAGTAAAACCAGGTGGAAAAGTAATCTGTTTAGAAACATCTCAACCAACAATGATTGGTTTTCGACAAGGGTATATTTTATACTTTAAATATATCATGCCGTTATTTGGAAAGATGTTTGCGAAAAGTTATAAAGAGTATTCATGGCTTCAAGAATCTGCTAGTACGTTCCCAGGGATGAAAGAATTGGCTCAAATGTTTGAGCAAGCTGGACTTGAACGTGTGCAAGTGAAACCATTTACTTTTGGGGTAGCAGCGATGCATTTAGGTATTAAACCAGAATCAAAATAGAAAAAAGAAGTTTTAGGTTAAGGTGAACAATATGAAGTTACAACTTATGTACTCTTTTTTACGATCGGATATTAATGTGATAGAAAAAGAATTAAAAAAGACAGTCGCTTCTGAACAGCCATTAGTAGAAGAGGCAGCATTACAGCTTATTGAAGCTGGTGGGAAACGAATTCGTCCTGTATTTGTGTTGCTTGCAGGGAAATTTGGAGATTATAAGTTAGATGCGATTAAGCATGTTGCTGTTGCGTTAGAACTTATTCATATGGCTTCTCTTGTTCACGATGATGTTATTGATGCTGCATTTTTACGACGCGGCAGTGCGACTGTGAATGCGAAATGGGGAGATCGTATTGCGATGTATACAGGGGACTATCTGTTCGCTAAGTCTCTTGAATGTATAACAAATATCGAAATTCCAGAGGCGCATCAAGCGTTATCACATACTATTTTAGAAGTCTGTAAAGGTGAAATTGAACAAATTAAAGATAAATACAATTATGACCAAAATTTAAGAACGTATTTAAGAAGAATAAAACGAAAAACAGCATTATTAATTGCCGCGAGTTGTCAATTGGGAGCGATTGCTGCTGGTGCTAATCGTGATACGGTAAATCGTCTATTTTGGTATGGGTATTTTGTAGGAATGTCTTATCAAATTATTGATGACATTTTAGACTTCGTTTCTACAGAAGAGAAACTTGGAAAACCTGCTGGCGGAGATTTACTACAAGGGAATATTACACTTCCTGCTTTATATGCGATGGAAGATCCCGTACTTCGTCAGAAAATCACATCTGTACATGAAAATTCAACAGCAAGTGAAATACAAGAAATTATTGATGCTGTAAAAAATAGTACAGCAATTGATCAAGCATTTGCATTTAGTGAACGTTATTTACATAAAGCTTTAGAAATAATAAAACCACTCCCACGTGGAAAAGCAAAGTACGCATTACAAAATGTTGCAAAGTATATTGGAAAACGAAAATTTTAATGTTTATTCTAAAAAATAAAATAATCTCTCTATTTCAAAACTATTGCACAATTGTGATAAGGGTGATAATATGTGTGTGGGGATATACAATTACATACATAATTCAGAAGTGGAGAGATTTTTTATGGAAAAAACATTTCTAATGGTAAAACCAGACGGTGTACAACGTGCCTTCATTGGGGAAATTGTAGCTCGTTTTGAGAAAAAAGGCTTTCAATTAGTTGGTGCAAAATTAATGCAAGTCACTCCGGAAATTGCTGGACAACACTACGCTGAGCATAAGGAAAAACCTTTCTTTGGTGAGTTAGTAGACTTTATTACATCTGGACCTGTGTTCGCAATGGTATGGCAAGGTGAAGGTGTAGTAGATACAGCGCGTAACATGATGGGGAAAACAAGACCACATGAAGCAGCTCCTGGAACAATTCGTGGAGATTTCGGTGTAACTGTTGCGAAAAACATTATCCATGGTTCTGATTCTTTAGAAAGCGCAGAGCGCGAGATTGCTATTTTCTTTAAAGAAGAAGAATTAGTTGACTACTCAAAATTAATGAATGAATGGATTTACTAATTATTTTGAAATAATTTGTAAACGCTTTAATCACTGTGATAATAGTAAAAAGTGCAAGGAGAATAGGGGTATTCTTCTTGCACTTTTTTTATTTTCAGTTAGTTACGAAGTTTGAGCTGTTATGATATGTTGATATTTAAATTAGGCCTATCGGAAATATAGAATAAGAAAATGGTCGATTTATGATATAATTTCTTTAATATTTTTAGAATGATAAAAGTTAATATAGTGAGATAAATACATATACGAAAAGAGGAATAACGTATGCGATATATTACAGCTGGTGAATCTCATGGTCCACAACTTACAACGATTATAGAAGGTGTTCCGGCAGGATTGTCTTTAGTAGCAGATGATATAAACGAAGAGTTAGCTAGAAGGCAAAAGGGATATGGGCGCGGTAGACGCATGCAAATTGAAACGGATCAAGTGCAAATTTTAAGTGGTGTTAGACATGGAGAAACATTAGGTTCCCCTATTGCACTTGTTGTTGAAAATCGTGATTTTGCACACTGGACAAAAATTATGGGGGCGGAGCCTTTAACTGAGCAAGAAGAAAAAGAGATGAAAAGGAAAGTGACAAAACCAAGGCCTGGGCATGCTGATTTAAATGGTGCGATTAAATATGGTCATAGAGATATGAGGAATGTACTGGAACGTTCGTCAGCGCGCGAAACGACGGTGCGTGTTGCTGCTGGTGCGGTTGCTAAAAAGGTGTTAGCAGAACTTGGTATTAAAGTGGCGGGCCATGTAATTGAAATTGGCGGTGTACAAGCTAAGGAGATTACGTATAGTTCAATTGAAGAATTAAAGAGTATTACAGAAGCATCTCCTGTACGTTGCTTAGATGAAGAAGCTGGTAACCAAATGATGAAAGCGATTGATGATGCGAAAGCAAATGGTGATTCAATTGGTGGAATCGTTGAAGTAATTGTGGAAGGGATGCCAATTGGAGTAGGTAGCTACGTGCATTATGATCGAAAACTGGATGCGAAATTAGCAGCTGCAATTATGAGTATTAATGCTTTTAAAGGTGTCGAGATTGGAATTGGTTTTGAAGCAGCGCATAGACCAGGAAGTGAAGTTCATGATGAAATTCTGTGGGATGAGGAGCATGGATATACACGAAGAACAAATAATGCAGGTGGACTAGAAGGCGGTATGACGACTGGAATGCCAATTGTTGTGCGCGGTGTGATGAAACCGATACCTACACTTTATAAACCTCTTCAAAGTGTAGATATTGATACGAAAGAGCCTTTTACAGCGAGTATTGAACGTTCAGATAGTTGTGCAGTGCCAGCAGCTAGTGTCGTTGCAGAAGCGGTTGTGGCTTGGGAATTAGCGACAGCTTTAATAGAACAATTCGGATTAGATCGTATGGAACTAATTCGTGAAAATATTGAGAAACATAATGAATATGCGAGGGGATTTTAATGGGAAACATACATATTCAAACGAAATCAAAAGAATATGATGTACATGTTGGTAAAGAAGCGTTGTCAAACTTAACAACGATCGTTCAAAATATGCAGCCAGCGGTATCTAACGTAATGATCATTTCAGATGAAGCTGTTGCATCACTACATTTACAGACAGTTATCGATGCATTACAAGTAGAGCAGCACGTGTTTTCGTTTGTTGTACCAAGTGGCGAAAAAGAGAAGTCTTTCGAAAATTTCTATGCGGCTCATACGTCAGCTCTTGAAAATAAATTAGATAGAAATTCTTTAATTCTTGCACTTGGAGGCGGAATGATTGGAGATTTAGCTGGTTTTGTTGCTGCATCGTTTATGCGTGGTATTCGCTTTGTGCAGGTTCCGACAACTTTATTAGCGCACGATAGCGCAGTGGGTGGGAAAGTAGCGATTAACCATCCGTTAGGTAAAAATATGATTGGTGCATTCCATCAGCCAGAAGCAGTTGTATATCATACACCGTTTTTACAGTCTCTTCCTGAAAAAGAGTGGCGTTCAGGTTATGCAGAGGTGATAAAGCATGCTCTTATTGGTGATGTGGAGCTATACCATTGGTTAAAAGAAGAAGTGCAAACATTAGCGGATCTTCATGATGAGAAGTTAATCCATATATTAACGAAGGCGATTCCTGTAAAGGCAAATGTTGTGTCACAAGATGAAACAGAGAAGGGTGTACGTGCTCATTTGAACTTTGGACATACGTTAGGACATGCTCTTGAAAAAGAGCTAGGGTATGGAAATATTACTCACGGTGACGGTGTAGCGGTTGGAATGTTATTCGCCATATTTTTAAGTGAGCAAGTGTACAAGGTTGATCTTGCTTATGAAGATATGAAGCAGTGGTTCTTGAAATACGGCTATCCAAAAATGCCAAGGGATTTGAATGTAGAGCGCCTCGTTCAATTGATGAAACAAGATAAGAAAGCAAATGCAGGAGCAATTCATATGGTGCTTATGCAGGAATATGGGGTAGTGAATGTCGTATCTATTTCAGATGAGACTGTTCATATTGCGTTAGAGGCATTTCAAAAAGATATGGTTTAAAATGATAGCGAAGTGCTGTGAAGTGCTCATTTAGAGGTATTCTCGTAATAGTGACGGTTATGACAAAAGATTACAGTAAGGGGCTATAACCGTATTGTAATCAAATTGAATGAAATGACTGGGGGAAGAAAAATGAGAGTGAAAGAGCAATTGTTAACTTTGAGAGCGTATGTGCCTGGGAAAAACATTGAAGAAGTAAAAAGAGAATATGGTTTATCAAAAATTGTGAAATTAGCATCCAACGAAAATCCATTCGGTTGTTCAGCACGTGTGACAGAAGCATTAACTTCTTTAGCGAGCCAATATGCCCTTTATCCAGATGGATATGCCTTTGAACTTCGGACAAAAGTAGCGGAACATTTAGGTGTAAAAGCAGAACAACTACTATTTGGTAGTGGATTAGATGAAGTCATTCAAATGATTAGCCGAGCGTTACTACATGAAGGAACAAACGTTGTAATGGCGAATCCTACGTTTTCACAATATCATCACCATGCTGTTATTGAAGGAGCAGAAGTTCGTGAAGTATCACTTAAAGATGGTATTCACGATTTAGATGCAATGCTAGAGCAAGTAAATGAGAAAACGAAAATTGTATGGATTTGTAATCCGAATAATCCAACAGGTACATATGTTGAGAAACAAAAATTACTTTCATTTTTAGAATCAGTTCCTAAGTCGGCTCTCGTTATTATGGACGAAGCATATTATGAATACGCGGAAGCAGAAGACTATCCGCAAACATTACCACTTCTTGAAAAGTATGAAAATCTTATGGTTTTACGCACGTTTTCAAAAGCATATGGTTTAGCTGCTTTTCGTATCGGATATGCGATTGGGGATGCGAAGTTAATCGGACAGCTAGAAGTAGCTAGGTTACCATTCAATACATCAACTGTAGCCCAATCTGTAGCACTCGCTGCATTAGAAGATCAAGCCTTTTTACAAGATTGTGTGCAAAAGAATGCTGAAGGTTTAAATCAGTATTATGCATTTTGTAAAGAATATAACGTATTCTATTATCCATCCCAAACAAATTTCATTTTCTTAAAACTTGGTATACCGGGTAATGAAGCTTTCGAACGATTAATGAAAAAAGGATATATCGTTCGTTCTGGTGCTGCATTTGGTATCGATGATGGTATTCGTATTACTGTCGGTTTGAAGGAAGAAAATGATGAAATTATAGAGTTGCTGAAAGAGCTTGTAAATGAGCAAGTACAGAAAGAAGAAACATATTCTTAAGAGATTGTGAAGGCTCCTAGTATAGGAGCCTTTTTTATCGCATTCAAAATAAAGGTTGAAGACTGCTAATTAAGTTATTCTGTAAACCACGGTTTGTATGGCTCGATAATTAGTGAGAGAAGTTATTTGCACGGTCATAAAAGAAAGCGGTACAATAGAAGATGATGGTAAGGTATCGGTGTCATATCCGAACCTTTTGAACAATTAACTACTCTGTAAGAAGAAGTATAAGAAGAAGTATGCTCATTCTAAAGGTTGCGTTCTAACAGTGAGTTGCTTATGATAAATGAACAGAAGAGAATATTTTTTAGAATTAAAGGAGACGTTTATGCAAAAGTTTGAACAAGCTGTTTCATATATTGAAAATGGTGAAGCGGAAAAAGGATTACAATTATTAAAAGAACAATTAAAAATTGCGAATGATGAAGAGAAGTATGATATCGCTCGTTACTATCATACGCTTGGATTTACAGATGAGGCATTAGCAATTACTGAAGACTTACGTTTACTGTATCCAGAAGAAAGTGAATTCACTGTATTTTTAGCAGAATTATATATTGATCTAGATAAAGAAGATGAAGCGATTGAAGTGCTTCATGATATTCCAGAAAATGACGATTTATATGTTCAATCGTTATTACTTGTTGCAGATTTATTCCAAATGCAAGGTTTTGATGATGTAGCAGAGCAAAAACTATTAAAGGCGAAAGAAATGATGCCTGATGAACCTGTTATTACGTTTGGGTTAGCAGAATTATATAGTAGTAAAGGTGAAGAACAAAAGGCAATTACTTATTATGAATCGCTATTAGCGGAACATAAAGTAATGGGTGGTGTTGTGATCGCACTTCGCCTCGCAGAAACGTTAAGCGCGATCGGAAACTGGGAAGAAGCGATTTCTTATTATGAAGCAGGCCTAGAGGAACAAAAAGATATTCACTCATTATTTGGATATGCCTTTACATTATACCAAGGTGAAGAATATCAGAGAGCAATTGGTGCTTGGCAAGAACTAAAAGAATTAGACCCTGAGTACGCATCACTGTACATGTATTTAGCGAAAAGCTATGAAAAAGAAGGAATGCTTCAAGAAAGCTATGAAACGCTTCATGAAGGAATTAAAGTAGATGAGCTTTCAGTTCCATTTTATGTAGAGTTAGCGAACATTGCGGCGAAATTAGGGAAAATAGTAGAAGCAGAGGAAGTTCTTCAAAAAGCGCTTGAGTTAGATCCAGGGCATTTAGGTGCAACATTAAAATATGCATATATCTTAAAAGAACAAGAAAAGTACGAAGAGTTAATTGCAATTGTAGAGCGTGCTATTGATAGTGGAGAACCAGATACACAACTACTTTGGGATCTTGCGTATGCAAAAAAACAATTAGAAATGTATTCGGATGCATTAAAACACTATGAAAGTGCATATACTTCTTTTAAGAATCATCCAGACTTCTTAGAAGAGTACGGTTATTTCTTATTGGAAGAAGGAAAACGAAAAGAGGCGAAAGAAGTATTTACCCAGTTATTACAACTAGACCCGACACAAATTCATATTGAAGAATTGTTATATAATTTAGAGGATTTTTCATAAGTTGGAAGGAAACTGAATGCCGCTTCTTGAATCTAAAAAGAAAAGAGAAAGACAGAGGAGGGACTTAATTGCTATGAATACCCCTGTTTCTGTAAACGAGAAGAAGGATTTTGTAAAATGGTTTTTGAATAATTACCAACTGAAACAGCGTGAATGTGTATGGATTCTGAATTATTTAATGAGTCACGACCAATTGATGCATAAAGTCCACTTCGTAGAGCATGCAAAATATTGTCCGCGTGGCTTAGTGATGTCAGCGAATTGTGTGAAAGACACACCGTTTCACTTTTTTAAACAAAATGTTATGACAACAGATGCTGAAAAATCGTTTCATGATATTCGTTTAAATCGAGATGAGGATATTTATATTCAACTCAACTTTAAATCATCGTTTCAAAATGCGAATTATGTAGCTGTATTAGAAGAAAACCCATATCTACCAAAGCATATTGAAGTAAATGAAAAAGATCGTTTACTTGCAGAAAGGTTTTTGGAAGAAAGTGTATTTTCGTTTAGGAGAGAACGCCTTTTGAAACAAATTGATGAAGCGTTAGATAAGCAAGATAAGGAAGCGTTTCATAGATTAACGGCAGAGTTAAAGACTTTATAGAATTTATTTGGATTAATTAATTTTTACAAATTTCAGACTTTTATAAAGAAAAACTACCTATATTGGGTAGTTTTTCTTTTTTTACCTCTTTTAGTGTGGTTTAATATATATAAAGTGAAAGTTCTGTCATTTGCAAGTGAAGGAGGGAAGGGATTTGAAGTGGATTGTAAAAGATGTAGAACAGTTTGAGCAAGCAAGAGAGTATGTTGATACAGGAGTAATACCGCTGTTATCAATTTCGGCAGCAAAAGAAATGAAAATGGTTGTAGAACAAGGTGAATTTATCGAATTGTTGAGCACGGAATTGGAAAGAGAGTATAAAGGAAGAGTGCTTTTACTGCCTGCGTTTACGTATTTGGTAGAAAGTCAAAAGAATGAAAAAGGTCGTTTGCAAGAATGGACAAATCATTTACGAAGTGAAGGTTTTAAGCATATTGCTTATGTTACAAGTGATTTTTCATGGAAAGAGGATATGCAAGAGTTACAGGGAGATTTATTTTGGTTTCCTTCATTAGCGTTAGAACAATTTAGTGATCAAGCAAAAAGAGAAGTTATTCATGCGCATATAAAAAATATAATGGTGATGTTGGAAGAGAAATGGGGAAACTCGCAATAAACAGAAAGTTCTTATTATTATGAGTAGTATGATATTGACCTGTGCATGAGCGTATTATATCATGATAGTGTCCTAGTTTTTATTTTTTATATAATTTATCACGAGGGGACAATTTCTGATAGAGGGGGGAAATTTTCGTGAGCGACAAAGAACATCGCGTGTCAAGAAGACAATTTTTAAATTACACACTCACAGGGGTAGGAGGCTTTATGGCTGCCGGTATTTTAATGCCGATGACGCGATTTGCGCTTGATCCGGTGTTAAGAAAAGAAGCGGGAACAGATATGGTTGCTGTTGCGCAAGTAAAGGATATTACAACAGAGCCGAAGCGTTTCGATTTTAAAGTGAAGCAGGTTGATGGTTGGTACAAGTCTGAAGAACCAAAATCGGCTTGGGTTCATAAAGATGAAAGCGGAGACATTGTTGCGTTCTCTCCAGTATGTAAACATTTAGGATGTACAGTTAACTGGAATTCGGACAAAGCACATCCGAATCAATTCTTTTGCCCATGTCACGGGGGGCGTTATACAAAAGATGGGATTAACATTAAAGGTACGCCACCCCTTGCTCCGCTTGATGTGTACGAGTCTAAAGTGAAAGATGGAACGCTGTATCTAGGAAAAGCGAAGCCAAGAGGGGGTGCAAAGTAGATGTTAAATAAAATTTATGATTGGGTGGATGAAAGATTGGATATTACACCAATATGGCGTGATATCGCTGATCATGAAGTACCTGAACATGTAAACCCGGCACATCACTTTTCTGCATTCGTCTATTGCTTTGGAGGACTTACCTTTTTCGTTACTGTAATTCAAATTTTATCTGGAATGTTTTTGACGATGTATTATGTGCCTGATATTAAAAATGCTTGGGAATCAGTTTACTATTTACAAAATGAAGTTGCTTATGGGCAAATTGTTCGTGGTATGCACCACTGGGGTGCTAGTCTCGTAATTGTAATGATGTTTTTACATACACTCAGAGTTTTCTTCCAAGGTGCGTATAAAAAGCCCCGTGAGTTAAACTGGATTGTTGGTGTTCTTATTTTCTTTGTTATGTTAGGTCTTGGTTTTACCGGATATTTATTGCCGTGGGATATGAAAGCTTTATTTGCTACAAAAGTAGGGATTCAAATTGCAGAGCAAACACCGCTCATTGGTCCTTATATTAAAACATTACTCGCTGGTCATTCCGAAATTGTTGGCGCTCAAACATTAACTCGCTTCTTTGCTATTCACGTCTTCTTCTTACCAGCAGCACTTCTAGGTTTAATGGCCTTCCACTTCATCATGATTCGCAAACAAGGTATTTCCGGTCCACTATAAGAGATTGCTAAATTAAAGGGGAAAGAACTAAAGGAGGGAGATTATGCATCGCGGCAAAGGGATGAAGTTTGTAGGAGATTCTCGGGTACCAGTAGCTCGGAAACCAAATATTCCAAAAGACTATTCTGAATACCCAGGGAAAACAGAAGCATTTTGGCCGAACTTCTTGTTAAAAGAATGGATGGTTGGTGCAGTTTTTTTAATCGGTTATTTATGTTTAACAGTGGCGCATCCGTCGCCGCTTGAGAGAATGGCGGACCCAACAGATGCTGGATATATACCACTTCCAGATTGGTATTTCTTATTCTTGTATCAGTTATTAAAGTATTCGTATGCTTCCGGTTCATTTACTGTAATTGGAGCATTTATTATGCCAGGGATTGCGTTTGGAGCATTACTGTTAGCTCCATTTCTTGATCGAGGTCCAGAAAGACGTCCATTGAAGCGTCCTGTGGCAACTGGATTTATGCTTTTAGCAATTGCATCGATTATCTTTTTAACTTGGGAATCTGTAGCACACCACGACTGGGAAGCTGCAAAAAAACAAGGAGCAATTGTAAAAACAGCGCCAGTTGATAAAAATGATGATGGCTATAAATTAATGCAAAAAAATACTTGTTTAACATGTCATGGTGACAATTTACAAGGCGGGGCAGCAGCACCGGCACTGCAAAACTTAACTTTAAAGCCAGAAGAAATTGCTAAAATTGCGAAAGAGGGAAAAGGTTCAATGCCTAAAGGTGTATTTAAAGGTACGGATGAGGAACTGAAGAAGCTTTCGGAATTCGTTGCAAAGTATAATAAAAAATAATAAAAAGCTGACTACAAAATTTGTAGTCAGCTTTTCTATTTAGTTGGATGAAGTTTGTTATAATAGAGTAGGATTTAATGAATGAATTACTTTGCTTGAAAGGTGTTGGACATACGGATTGGTGTACTTGTATGCAATGTTAAGACAACGCTCGGTATTATTATTTTTATTAATTGTTAACATATTAGGTACAATTTACGGATTTATATGGTACGGAAATCAATTGAAAGAAACGTCACCTATATTTTGGCCGTTTGTACCAGATAGTCCTATGGCTAGTCTCTTTTTTGTCTTTGTTTTAATTGCTTTTTTGGCAAAGAGAAACTGGGGATTAATAGAAGCGTTAGCGATTGTAACTTTAATAAAATATGGTATTTGGGCTGTTGTTGTAAACGGGATTATGATTTACGTAAAAGGGCCTATTGGCCTTATGGGCTACATGTTAATGCTTTCGCACTTTGCGATGGCAGTACAAGGATTTTTATATGCTCCATTCTATCGTATAAAAAAATGGCATTTTATAGTAGCAGCTGTGTGGACGTTGCATAACGATGCAATTGATTATTTATTTTGGCAAATGCCGCGATATGGAATTATGCATTTGTTTGTAGAGGAAATTGGTTATTTTACGTTTTGGTTAAGTATTGCTGTACTATGTATTACATATTATTGTTGCTTACGTGAGCAAAGGAAACAATTTTCTTTATGATGGTTAGAACATTTAGGGGGAGAACATGGAGAAAAATAAGAGTGGTACAAAAATATTGGATCGATTGATTACTTTAGTTGTTTCATATAGCATAGCATTTTCTATTTTTGCACTCGCAACAACGGCAGTTGTCTATGGAAAATGGCTGTATTATTTTGAAATTGATTTTTTAAATATTCCTGATTTAGCGGATATGACGAAGGATGAAATTAAAAGAAATTACGATGTGCTTATTACATATTTATCCCCGTTTTATGACGGAGCATTACATTTGCCAACATTAGATATGTCCACAAATGGCCGTATTCATTTTGTAGATGTTAAAAATATTTTAGTAAAGATTCAATATGTGATGTATGCGACAATTATGATTGCAGTGATAGGCGGAATTTATTTATTAAAAAAGAAAAATGAAAAGTTTTTACTGCATGGATCGATTTTAACAATCATTTTTCCGATAGCGCTTATGTTACCAATTGCTATTAATTTTGAAAAGAGTTTTGTATTATTCCATAAACTTTTATTTAGTAATGATTATTGGGTTTTTGATCCTGAAAAAGATCCAATTATATTAATGTTACCAGAAGAGTTCTTTATGCATGCTGCGTGTGCTATTTTATTATTCATTTTAGGTGGTAGTATACTTTGTTACAGTTTATATCGA
>NZ_JBEUTW010000194.1:0-16904 GCF_040492675.1 Bacillus sp. AP50 | reverse complement strand
TGTATAAGAGACAGCTCTTATAGAGGCATTAAAATTTGGAAAAACAAAGAAAAATATAAAACAAACGTATTTTAACAATAAAGGACAAGAAATTACAACGATTAACGATACTTTCCCTATAATAGAAAATGGAAAAATTAAAGGCGCTATTGAAATATCAAAAGAAATTAGTAACTTAAAACAAACGATAAAAATAAGCCCTTCTCGAAAACAAAGCACTAAATTTACCTTTGATCACATAATTGGTGATTCTGAAGCCATTCAATCAATCATTACAGAAGGAAAAAGAGTAATTCGTACATCTTCCTCCATACTTCTCGTAGGGGAAACAGGCACTGGTAAAGAACTATTTGCACAAAGCATCCATAATGAAAGTCAGCGTTCAACCAAACCCTTTATTTCACAAAACTGTGCCGCTATACCTGATACCTTAATGGAAAGCCTACTATTTGGCACAAATCGAGGTGCCTTTACAGGAGCAATAGATAAATCAGGCTTATTCGAAGAAGCGAACGGAGGAACTTTGTTATTAGATGAAATCAACTCATTAAGTCCAGCACTTCAAGCGAAGTTACTACGAGCTATACAAGAAAAAACAATACGAAGAATCGGAGGCACACACGAAAAAGAAATTGATGTTCGTATTATAGCAACTATCAATGAAGATCCTTTCGAAGCCATCGCACATAATCGATTAAGAGAAGACTTATATTATCGATTAAGCGTCGTTACTTTATGTCTTCCGCCTTTACGTGAAAGAAAAGAAGATATTCCAGATCTTGTTCAGCACTTTATTGAAAAATATAATACTCAATTTGGGCTCAATGTAACCGATGTAGATGTAAATGTAAGAGAATTTTTCTATGCATACGATTGGCCTGGAAACGTACGGGAGTTGGAACATATAATTGAAGGTTCCATGAACTTGATAGAAGATGAAACCATCATTACAGCGTTTCATATGCCTACTCGCTTTCGTGAACGAATAAAAACAGAATTCAATATGCAACATGCACTAACTAATCACAATACTGATGCACCTAAAACTTTAAAACACACAATAGAAAAAATGGAAAAGAACTACATTAACCAAATTCTTAAAGAACATCATGGCAACATCTCACAAGCTGCAAAATTTTTAGGATTAAGTAGGCAAAACTTACAATATCGAATTAAAAAACTGCATTTACACATATGAAATAAACATGTCTCCAAGTGCAAAAAATAACTTGGTAAAATATGTTACAATAAACATATAACATGCTAGAAAGGGCTATATATATGAGTAATGATAAAAAATTAAAGTTATTACACTACTTATATCTTCTCCCTGCTGTTCTATGTATAATGTTATTCATTAATGGTGATATGAGTAGCTTTCCTTATGCAAAGCTATTAGGAACAATTAGCGGCTCCTTTGCAGCTATTATGCTTGCTGCTTTTTGGAATTTGAAGCTACGTATAAAAAACGAGAAATCTTCGTAATACAAAAAAAATCGAGCTACTTAGCCCGATTTTTTTATTTGCCATTAAAACTCAACATTCTCTAAATACAACCCACTTGCCTCAGCAAGACAATTAATTTGATTGCGCTGCTTTTCCTCTAAAATGTTTGGAATTGCTTCAGCGTCTAATTGTCCTAATCCAACTTCAATTAATGCCCCGACAATTTTTCTTACCATATTATGAAGGAAGCCGTTACCACTTACTCTAATTTGTACAAACCCTGCCTCTTCCATCACATCAAGTGTATATACTTCTCGAACCATAGATTTTTTCTTTGATTTCGCATTTGAAAAAGCAGTAAAGTCATGTGAACCAACTAAATGTTTCGCAGCTGCTTTCATGCTTTTCACATTTAATTTTTTATTCACATGCATGCTGTATTTACGCATAAATGGATTTGTATGCTCTTCATTCCAAATTTTATACAGATATGTTTTTGCTTTAGAATTGTAACGAGCATGGAAACGATCATGTACTTCTTCCACATTCGTAATGCTAATATCATTAGGTAAATATTGATTTAAATATTTTTTCACTTTATGTTCCACTAACTTCTCATCACTTTGAAAGTTAGCAACTTGATTCAAAGCATGTACACCAGCGTCTGTTCTACTACAACCGATAATTTCAATTTCTTTTCCGACCATTTCAGATATGACACTTTCGATTTTTCCTTGAATTGTATTATCGTTATTACCGAGACGTTGCCATCCTTTAAAACGTGCGCCATCGTACTGAATTGTTAATTTATAATTATGCATAATATTCTCCTTCATAGAAAATATTCCCTCATACCATGAGGGAATATTAATAAACTTTACTTTCTAACAAGCTTCACTACATTTTCTACGTGAGCTGTATGCGGGAACATATCAACTGGTTGCACATACTCCACTTCATAGCTCTTCATTAATGCTTGTACATCACGTGCTAATGAAGAAGGATTACAAGACACGTACACAACTTGTTTCGGCTTCACTTTTAAAATTGTTTCCAGTAATTTATCATCGCAACCTGTACGTGGTGGGTCGACAACAATTACATCTGGACGCCATCCTTCTTTTACCCATTTCGGTAACCATTGTTCAGCTTTACCTGCTTCATATTTCGTATTTGTAAATCCGTGACGCTTTGCATTTTTTCTTGCATCTGCAATCGCTTCTGGAATTACATCCATACCACGTACTTCCGCTGCATCATTTGCAAGCCAAAGACCGATTGTACCAACGCCACAATACGCATCTACAATTTTCTCATCGCCTGTTAACGCAGCGGCTTTTTTTGCTTCATTATATAAAACAACGGTTTGCTCTGGATTCAACTGGAAGAACGCACGTGCTGATAATTCAAATGATAAATCACCAAGTGTTTCTTGAATTACTTCTTTTCCAGCTAATTTAAATGTTTTGTCGCCAAAAATAACAGATGTTTTACGCCAGTTTACATTTTGCATAATTGATTTAACCGCTGGCATCTGTTTTTGTACTTCTGCAATAAATTGTTCTTTATTTGGTAATTCTTCTTTTGTTGTAATAAGTGTAACTTGTACTTCACCTGTTTGAACTGCAGTACGTGTTACAATTGTGCGTACTAAACCTTTTTGTTTTTTCTCATTGTAAATAGAAACATTTAATTTTTCTAAAATACGTCTTACAACTTTTGTCGCTTCATTCGTTGCTTTATGTTGAATCATACAGTGAGCGATATCAATTAACTGATGTGAGTTTTGTTTATATAGCCCTGTAATAACCTTTTCGTCTTTACGCCCCACTTGTAATTGACTCTTATTACGATAATGCCATGGATTTTCCATGCCAAGCGTTGGACGAATTTTCTCTTCCATACTATTTTTCATGTACTTCTCAAATGCTTGTACAACGATATCACGCTTTTGATTCAATTGTTCTTTATAATCTAAATGTTGCAGCTGACAACCGCCACACTCCTCATATACTGGACACGGTGCTTTCACACGATGCGGTGAAGCTTTACGAACTTTTTTCACTTTCGCTTCAGCGAAGCCACGCTGAATTTTCGTTGTTTCTGCAACAACTTCTTCTCCTGGTAATGCCCCTGGAATGAAAACAACTTGTCTCTTAAAATAACCAACGCCTTCTCCGTTAATCCCAAGACGTTTAATTGTCACAGGAAACGTTTGACCAACTTCCAACTTACTCTCATGTTGCTTTTGTATCATTATTACACCTCTACTCTATACTTTTCCATAAATATAACGCTGCATAACTGCAGTATGGTTCACACTCTTGTTTCAATTTTTCTAAAAATGCATCATCAGGTTTATCATCTAATTGAAATATACCTTGCACTGCACGCTGAATCCCAATGTCCGCTTTTGGGAACATATTTTTCCGTCCAAGCCCAAACATTAAAAAGTTTTGCACTGTCCATGCACCAATTCCCCTAATTGGCAACAATTGTGCTGAAATGTCTTCTTCCGTCCCATTTTCTATACTCGCTAAATTTAATGTACCACTGACAATACTTCGACCTAATCCTACTATATATTCAGCCTTTCGCTGACTAAACTTCTGCTCTCTCAATTCTTCTATTGAAATATTTGCTACTATTTCCGGAGTGGGGAAAAAGAATACACCGTTCTTCTCTGTTCCATACCGTTTCACAAATTGTTCTGTTAACACAGTAGCAAATTTCAAATTTATTTGTTGGTGAATGATACAGCGAAGCAGACAAGCAAAATAATCAAATTCTAAAATAATTGGAGTATAAGCATATGTTTCAAATAGTGGACGTAATGATGTGTTTAAAAAATGATTTTGTATATCTTGAAACGGTTCATTCCAATGAAAAATGGCTCTCATTCGTTTCATGACTTTCTCTGGATCTCCTGTCTGACTAGAAATCCAAAACTGTGGATTTTGAACAGTACCAATCCCTTGTAAGCGAACAACAACCTGTTCCTCGTCGATACAAAGCGGGATATAAATAACTTTCTCATCTAATTGAATGACGTTAAGAGGATCAAAAGATAAACGTTTTAATACTTCTTCAAAATGATACGGATACTCTAACGTAACATGCTCGCTCCACATACGTTTCCCCATCCTTTTTACACATCATTATAGCATGAGAAAACCGTAAGCATACATGCTTACGGTTGATTGCCTTTTACTAAGTCATCTAGACTTTTAAAATGATACCCTTTCTCGCGCAAATCATCAATGATTTTTGCAAGTGCTTCTGCATTATCTTTTGATATTGCATGAAGTAATAAAATAGATCCTGGATGAATCATCGTCATAACATTATTATGCGCATATTGCCATCCTCTTTGCTGATCCACTTTCCAATCCAAAAATGCAAGTGACCAAAATACATTATAATAGCCCATTTCTTTCGTAAGAGCTAACGTTCTTTCACTAAATACACCGCGCGGAGGACGTACATATTTCACTTCTTTTTGCCCAGTTACTTTTTTAATTTCTTCTGTTACACTCGTTAATTCTTCACGAAGTTTCTCATCATTTACCGCTGTAAAATCAGGATGACTCCAAGAATGGTTTCCAATAATGTGTCCTTCATCCTTCATTCTTAACAATAAATCTTTTTGTGTTTTAATGTAATGTCCCGTTACAAAGAAAGTTGCTGGTACTTTTTTCTCTTTTAATACATCTAATATTTTCCCTGTGTATCCATTCTCATATCCATTATCAAATGTTAAATAAATATCTTTTTTCTTCGTATCTCCTAAATAAAACCCGCCATTTTTTTGTAGTAAATCTGTATATAACTTTCCTGCATCTGGTACTGTTTCATTTTTAGGACGCGGGATTCCCCAGTTATGTGGAGTATTTGTATAAGCCAGTGCTGAAACTGGAACAAGTGCCATCATAATTGAAAAAATGAGACCGATATATAACCATTTATATTTCATAAATAGTCTCCTTTCCATATATAATCGTACTTGTAGTTTCTGTTGCAACGCATTCTTTCATGCTGAACATGTTTTTCTATATATACCAAAAAAATGCATCTCGAATCATTCGAGATGCATTTTTTATTTACTTAAATACTGGCTCTTTAAAGCTAGCTAATTTTTCAAGTGATGTTTTATCAACATCTGCATGTAAGCTATTACCATGAGAGTCCATCGTTACAACTGCTTTAAAACCGTCGATACGTAAATGCCACATTGCTTCTGGAATACCAAATTGTAAGAAATCAACATCTTTCACTTCTTTAATACATTCAGCATAATATTGCGCTGCACCACCGATTGCGTTTAAATATACACCGCCATGTTCTTCTAAAGCCGCTAATGTTTTCGCACCCATACCGCCTTTTCCAATGACAGCGCGAATACCGAATTTCTTCATAATATCGCCTTGGTACGGTTCTTCACGAATACTTGTCGTTGGACCTGCCGCTTTAATTTGCCAATTGTCATTTTCATCTTTCACAACAACTGGACCACAGTGGTAAATAATTTGTCCATTTAAATCTACTGGACAATCATTATCCATTAAATGCTTATGGATTGCGTCACGACCTGTATACATCATGCCATTAATTGTTACAACATCACCAACGCGAAGTTCACGAATTTGCTCTTCTGTAATTGGTGCTTCTAATACAATCTCACGTTGCTCTGTTTTTTCTTGTACTTCATGCTGAAGTGTATCTTCCCCTTCTTGATATAGCCAATCCATAATGTCTCCTGTTTCAGGATGGATTTTCACACCAAGGCGACGATATGCCCAGCAATTATACGCAACAGATACATAGAAACTAGCTGGCAAACGATTATAGACGCCAATTTTACAACCAAGTAAAGTTGTTTCTCCGCCAAATCCCATCGTACCAATGCCAAGCTTGTTCGCATTTTCTAATACGTACTCTTCAAGATGTTGTAACTCTGGTACTGGATTGACATCATCTAATGTACGGAATAATTGATTTTTTGCTAATTCATAACCTGATGTGCGGTCTCCCCCGATACCAACACCAATTACACCAGCGCTACATCCTTGCCCTTGTGCTTGATATACTGCATGAAGAAGGCATTTACGAATCCCTTCTAAATCACGGCCAGCTCGTCCAAGTCCTTCTAGTTCACACGGTAAGCTATATTGAATATTTTTATTCTCACAGCCACCACCTTTTAGGATTAAACGTGCATCAATATAATCTTTTTCCCATTGTTCAAACTTAATCACCGGTGTACCTGGTCCTAAATTATTTCCACTATTATCTCCAAAAAGAGAATCAACAGAATTGGGACGAAGTTTACCATCTTTTGTCGCCCGCTCAAGCGCATTATAGATAGCTTCCTTCAACTTTAATTGATTCACACCAACTGGTGTATAAATTTTAAACGTTGGCATCCCTGTATCTTGGCAAATCGGCGAGATGTTATCATCAGCCATTTTAATATTATTTGTAATTGTGCCAAGTGCCATCGCAGAACGAGTCCCTGCATTTTCTCGCTCTTTCGCTTGTTGAATCGCACGACGAACATCTTTCGGTAAGTTCGTTGACGTTTCAACAATTAGTTGATACATGCTTTCTTGAAGCTTTTCCATTGTTACTTCCCCCTCAATTGTGAACGCTACCAAAACGTTATGAGCTGAAAATTCAATTGTTATGCTCTTTAGCTATTTATTTCACGCTATTAAAGCATAAATGAAATTTTTCACAACTTGATTATACCTCTTTTTCTATCGTCCTTCTATTACCCGAACAGAAAAAGGCTACCAAATTGGAATTGGTAGCCTTTTTAATATATTATTCGTCTTTTTTAAATTGCTCACATTTTAATTCTAATTCATCTAACATTGCAAGAAGACGATCTACATCTTCTAATTCTACTTCTTCGGGTTCAATTGTATCAATTACTTCAATGAACATATTTAAACGTTCTTTTAAATATACTAATTGTGTATCTTTATCTTGAATTGCTTTTCCCATGAAGGCACTCTCCTTTTAATTCGAGTTGCTTTTATTATACCGCAAAAACGATTGCTATGGGCATGAAATTTCATCAATTTTGTCACAGTCATCCACTATAATGTAAGCCCTCTCTCTTTTCATGCTAAAAAGTTTCACTTTATAAAAAGCACATATTCTTCTATTATAGAGAATGGACAAATTGTTATTTCAATAGTCAAAGGAGTATTTCATATGACGATATCACAAAAAATGAAGCCGATTACTCCTTCTTACGATCCATGGGAAGCGTATATGGACCTTGAAGAGTACGGCAAACTACTATTAACAAATGTTGAATTTACAACGACGACGTTATGCAATATGCGCTGTGAGCATTGCGCTGTTGGTTACACGTTACAGCCGAAAGACCCAAATCCGCTTCCGATGGATCTTTTATTAAAACGATTAGATGAGATTCCTCATTTACGTTCTTTAAGTATTACTGGCGGAGAACCTATGCTTTCAAAAAAATCCGTCGACAACTATGTAACACCACTCTTAAAATACGCCCATGAACGAGGCGTTCGCACTCAAATCAACTCTAACTTAACTATAGATTTAGCACGTTACGAACAGATTATTCCTTATTTAGACGTATTGCATATCTCTCATAACTGGGGAACAATTGATGACTTCGTTGAAGGCGGATTTGCAATGATGGAGCGTAAGCCTACTTACGAACAACGTGCAAAATTATTCGAAAGAATGATTACAAATAGTAAGGCTCTATCAGATGCAGGTGTACTTGTATCTGCCGAAACAATGTTAAACAAAAGAACTCTACCACATATTGAACATATTCACCGCCAAATCGTCGAAGAGATGGGCTGTAAACGTCATGAAGTTCATCCAATGTATCCAAGTGACTTTGCGAGTAATCTAGAGATTTTAACAAAAGCTGAAATTCGTGATGCGATTGAGCATTTACTAGAAATTCGCGATGAAAATGTATGGATGTTATTTGGAACTTTACCTTTCTATGCTTGTAGCGATGACGAGCGAGACATTGCCACATTTAAAAAGTTACAAGAGAGCAAAAATGTAACTGTTCGTAACGATCCAGATGGTCGTTCACGCTTAAATGTAAATATTTTTGATGGCAATATTATCGTTACTGATTTTGGTGATGTTCCACTTCTAGGAAACATACAAACAAACACATTACAAGAAGCGTATGAAAAATGGAGCGCTTCAAAAACTGCAAAATCATTAAGCTGTCACTGTCCTGCAGTAAAATGTCTTGGACCAAATGTTCTTGTAAAAAACAGCTACTATCCGACAGAAGATTTCTTATCAAAAACAGCAAACATTACATTATAAAAAAACGTCAGCTTATAAGCTGACGTTTTTTCATGTTATTGCGAGTGGGAAGAAGAAATGAATTTAAAATACAAATGATCATGAATTGGAATAGCAGCTCCAATTCCTTGAGAAGTAATATTTTTCACAACAAGTCTTTTTTGATTTCCCTTTAATACAAGATACACTTCTCCAAATGTTACTTTTCCTTTTTCATTTACTGCTGGTGTATAAGCGTATAAATATCCGAGTTGACTCGGACTAATATTATACACACGCTCATGTCCAGTACCATAACCAATGGTCGTTTTAAACGAAAGGGGTAATTGTACTTTTTCAAGTGCTTTGAGAAGCATCATTTTTTTCACATCTGCAGCATCTTTCATATCTGCTGTTAAATCGCCTTCAACCGTCTTTTGTGTTTCTTGCTTATAGCGAAGTGGATATAAACGGTCTCCTCCGCGATTATCATACACATTTCGATTCACTTGTTTATATTCCCAATTAATCGATGTGTCTACTGATTCATAATGTAAAGCCCATTGACCCAAATAAATTTTTGCCCGATACCCTACTGCAAGCGGCGCATTTGAAATTGTCGTTTCATTAAACATCCGAATTAAGTCTGGATTTTCAATTTTAATATTAGCCGTTTTCAATAGCTCTTGAGCAAATTTACTTGGTTGTAAACGTGGCAAATCTTGCGCATCATTTGGAAATGTATTGTCTTTTGAAATATTTAAAACAGATGAAGGCATTTTTGTTCCTACTGTTGTCTTTGCAAAACTCATGTTAGGAAATAATAAAATAAACGAGACCATAGTTGAAAGACATATGCTGTATACTCGTTTCACCTGTCTGGCTCCTTCCTATGTAGGTATATATACTACTTCGTTTATTGTTTTCTCTGAGCGCAATTGTTATGCCTATTTTTCATAATAAATAAAAACCAATTCCCATAATGACATACGCCGCTAGTAAAGTGCCACCTTCAAACCAGTTTGTATCTCCATCATTGGAAATCGCAATCGTTAAGAAAACGGCTGTAATCATAGACACAAGTTCTGGTATAGTAAATACTAAAGGCATCCTTTGCGCGAAGAACATAGATAGCAATACTAATACAGGAGCAACAAACATGGCGATTTGTAATGTAGAGCCTATTGCAATTTCGACTGCAATATTTACTTTATTTTTATAAGCCATAATAATTGCAGACGCATGTTCCGCTGCATTCCCAACAATCGCAACGATAATAACCCCTATAAATAACTCTGACCAACCAAATGACTTTGCAACAGTTTCAAAAGTATGTACGAGTGCCTCTGACACATAAGCTACTGCCAGTGTTGCTATCGCTAAAATAAGGAGCGCCTTCCCTTTTGACCACTCTGGCTCTTCTTCATGCGCTACTTCGTCACTTTTATGTTGATATACACCACGGTGCGTAACTAACTTAAATAGTAATGCAGCAAGGTACATGATAATCATAATAATAGAAACACCTATACTTAATTGATACGTCTTGCCAGCGTCCATCTTCATTGAAAAGATCTCTGGAATAACAAAGGCCACAACAACAGCAAATATTAATAAAGCTGAATTATGCCTTGCATCATATACATTAAAACTTTGTCTTTTGTATTTAAGACCTCCAACAAAGAAAGATAACCCTCCTACCAATAATAAATTTCCAAGTACAGAACCGGTTAAAGAAGCTAACACCACTTCAATTAACCCTGCTTGAAGTGCAAAAATTGAAATGATAAGTTCAACAGCATTACCGAAAGTAGCATTTAATAACCCGCCTATTCTAGGACCAGAAACAATTGCTAGACTCTCTGTTGCTCTCCCCATAAAACCAGCTAATGCGATAATCGTAATACAATACACAGCGAACATAATTGTTTCTGGCCAATGAAGTGTTTTTCCAAGTACAGATAGTGGTACACCTATAAGCGCTACTATAAGAAATATTTTATTAAACATGCTTTTCATCCTTCCATCGTATGTATTTCTCCTCAATATTATTATTATTCTTCTCCTAACTTGTCCGATTTCATCACAATTACGTTTAAAAAATCGGATTGAAGAAAACAGTATGAAAGATATTTAAATTATCTTGTTTAAACAGACAGAATTATAAATTGTGAAAAGGGGTTAAAATTATGCACTTAAAAGAAAAAATCGCAACTATTATTCAAGGTCAACGTACTGGTGTATTATCTACAGTACGAAATGAGAAACCTCATAGCGCCTTTATGATGTTTTTCCATGAAGATTTTGTACTATATGTTGCAACAGATCGACAATCAAAAAAGATAACAGATATTGAACAAAATCCTAATGTCCATGTACTACTCGGACGAGAAGGAAAAAAATTAGATGAAGATTATATTGAAGTTGAAGGGTTAGCTTCAATCGAGGAAGACTCAACATTAAAAAACAAGTTTTGGAATAATAGCTTAAAACGTTGGTTACTCGGTCCTGAAGACCCTAATTACGTATTGATCAAAATCAATCCCGACACAATTTATTACATTGATGGTGCGGGTACGACGGAGCCTGAGTTTTTACGACTATAAAATAAAACAAGCCCCCCCTTAGGTGGGCTTGTTTTGTCGAAAAGTTCTTTTAAAAAAAATAATAAAATAGGTGGAACTTTCCAAAGATTCTGTTATATAATAGCAGTAACTTAAATAAACTGTATTAAAACAGATTGAGAGGAGAAATAAAATTGATGAAGAGAGAAGAACGCAAAAATATGATTGAGTTTATTGAAAAGAAAAAAGGGATTGAGCGTGACGAATTACTGTTTATGACAGACGATGAAGTAGAACATATTTATAATGTAACGTACTTTTTATATGAGGAAATTGCAGAGTAGTATAATAATCCCCACCTTATTAAAAATATAAGGTGGGGATTATTTCGTTATTTAGCCCACTATTTACAGGCAGTAAAACTCCCACCTTAAAATTCAGGTGGAGCAAGAAGTTAAGTTGAAGTCGCGCTTTCTATAAAGCTCAATTGCTTCAACTTTATACATGAGAATCATTTTCATGTATAATACTGTAAGATTGGAGGAATTTTACTATGAGTTCGTGGCTCTTATTTGCACTATTATCAGCAATTGCTGCTGCCCTTGTATCTATTTTTGGAAAGTTTGGTTTAGACGGCATCGATGCAAACGTTGCAACAACAATTCGATCTATTATTATGGCATTATTTATGATAGGCGTTATTATCATACAAGGTAAATTTCAAAATATCGGCGACGTACTGCTAAATAAAAAAGCACTGCTATTTATCACATTAAGTGGGGTTGCAGGTGCTTCGTCATGGCTATTTTATTTTCTTGCCCTCAAAACAGGAAAGGTTTCACAAGTAGCTCCTGTCGATAAATTAAGCGTCGTATTTTCTATCATTCTCGCTATGATTATCCTCGGTGAAAAGTTAAACTTTATGACCGGTGTTGGTGTAGTCTTTATTACAGCTGGTGTATTATTTATTGCTTTCAGCTAAAAAAACCGCTATTAGCGGTTTTTCTTTTTCTTTATGTACAACCATACAACACATGTAACAACTGCTGAAATTAATAAAATCCATATTCCATAATGATGTAAACTATACTCAACGAAGCGCCACTTCTCGCCTAACTTCCAGCCAAGCCCAATAAAAACACTTATCCAAATGAGCGCACCACCGTAAGCGTACAAACAAAAACGCCAAAGTGTCAAATTTGATACCCCAGCAAAATATGCCGTTAAATGACGTACTCCCGGTATAAAATAACCAATCATTAAAAGAAATGGCCCATATTTTTCAAATAAAATATGTGTTTTTTCAATGTGATGTTCTTTAATTCTAATTTTCGGCCCATATTTCTTTAAAACAGGGAGCCCAAGTTTTAAACCTAATATGTAGCTTAACGTGATCCCTAACATCGCACCAGCCATCCCACTTAAAAAAGCAGCAGTTCCTGACATAACTCCTTTTGAAACATTATAACCAACAAAGGTCAATAAAAACTCGTCTGGTATCGGTAATCCGACAATACCACCAGCCAAAGCTATAACAATTCCAAAATAGCCATAATGCGCGATTAACTCGCCAATATGTTGTTCCATTCGGAAGACACATCCTATGCACGATCGTTATTCCACATTGTACCCTTTCTATCTTTAAGGCAAACATGGTATACATATTCACTATACATTGTTTTTATAATGAACTCTACTTCTATTCTTTCCTTTAACAGAGATAAAGTGAAACTTTAATCAGTGGGAGTTTTGTTCATCCTCTACTAATTATTAACCTATGCCAATCTTGCTTCTACAGACATCCCGACTCCCACATAACTTACTTACATTCAACAATTTTGAGATTAGATTCTTACTGCCCGCAAATAACCCGATAAAAAATAAAAATTCATATGCGTGTTTTTTTGTTACAATAAAGGAAAGTTACTTTTCGCAACGGTTTAACTCTCAAGAAAAATGATATATCTAGCAAAAACATAGTTTGGTCTATATAATGCAACTTCTACCTATTAAAAGAACATACACCCTTTTACATACGACATCATTTTTCTAAATTATACAGGGGGGAACGAACATGACCATTGAAAATCAATTTATTCAAAAAGTTTACTATAAAACATTTTTAACAGAAGAAACTTCTACTCCTGCATCGGAAGTACTCGGTGAAGCATATATAAATGAATCTAAAAATGAATTCTCCAACATTTCTAATATTCGATTTGCTCAAGGTGAATTTTATTATCAAAATAAAGATTTTGAAGCAGCTATATTTAAATGGGAAAAAGTAAATAATGCTCTTGCACTTTGGGCGACAAAAAATATTGCAGATGCTTATTTTGAACTAGGATTCTTACCAAAGGCAGAAGAAATTTATCAATCTATTCAAACGGAAGATACAACTCTTACGATGGAGGTTTCCTTACAACTTCTTTCTCTTTATATCGAACAAGATCGTTTAGGACTCGCTTTTAAGACGATTAGTGAAGCTGTTGCATTCCAACCGGATTATCCAAATATTACTGCAATTGCACGTTCTTTCTATGAAAAACAAGAAGATTGGAACAACGCTATCGAACTAGCTGTTCAAGAAGGTATTCGAACACAATCTTTACACTGGTTTGATACGTTAATAAATTACATAAACAAAGGATTTACAAAAAATATTAAGCCTGAATATTTCTATGAGTCTTTAAAAGCTCTATATGCTGTTGATCAAGCTCAATTTAAAGAGCTTGTTATTGCTCTTTGGAATAGCTATCAACATGAATCCTTATACCTTCCTTGGATTCAAAGTATTAATCATTTATTCTTGCATATTGAAACAGACAATAATGACGATTGGAATGAAATTTCTACTCGCTATCAAGAAACATACTTTGCATTAATTACCGGAAATCATTTTATGCATGAATTAAACGGACTTGTACCAAATTTATTAACAAATTGGTTTAGTTTAACGAAAGCAAAAGATTCTCTAGTTGTCTCTGCAGCAGTGTTAGCATGGAATGAAGTCTCACCTACAACTTTAGAATCATTACTCGTAAAAAGTGCTGGATCCTTACTTTCTAATACATCAGCTGAAGCAGATGTAAATATGGAAACAGTTTCTCATTTATTCGAAACAATCGCTGTATGGGCTGAGAAAAATGATGTAGATTTAAGTCATCAATTTACGCTACTAGTCCATGAACTATGTGATTTAAATGTCACACCACTACTAATAGCTGGAACTAGTGACCATGATAAAACATCATTTGTTAATTCAATATTGGGAGAGAACATCTTAACTGAAACTTTAACAACTCCTATTCTATTTAAAGACGCTAGTCAAACTGAAATAACAGAATTTACCGAGTTAGATATACGAAATATCCCTAACCTTGATGAATTCCATCAAATAACGGCTACATCTGCTCAGTCAGAACTTGAGAAAAAATGTATAGAAATTAAGCTACCAAGTAGGTTTTTAAGAAAAAATAAGTTTACATTTCTTCTTACACCATCCATTCAAGAGCAATTGGATAAAAACAATGCATACTTTGAATACTTACAAGCAGCAGATAGTCTTGTTTACGTATTAAATTCTTCTTCACCATTGCATAGTAAAGAAATTGATACATTAATTTATTTACGTGAACAAGTACCAAACTTACAAATTCACTTCGTATTACACACAAATAATACGACTACTAATGAAAAACTAATTAGTAAACTTAAAGTACATTTTCCAGATGCACAATTCTTCCCATACTCTCCTTCGCAAGAGAGTAGCCAGCAACTTGGAGATGTAACAGAATCTATTCTCTCTAATCTTGCAAAACGCGATATAGAAAAAGAACGTATAGAAAAGCTAATATGGTTTACACAAAAGACAATTGCTTATCTCATAAATGAACGTGTGGAATTAGAAAATACATTAGTAAAATCCGTACGCTGGAATAAACACATCTCAGTGAAACTTACTGGATTTATTAATAACCTTACTGCTCTTGAAAAAGATAAAATTCGCTCTATTACCGAATCCTATCTTTTAACGAAAGAAGAAATTACACGAGATATACATTCTCAAATTCCTGAATTATTACAGAGTTGCTCTGATCTTGTTCAAGAAGATAGTGATTTCAAACTAGTTCATGAAGAATTAAATGCTGCAATGAATGAACGTGTTCAAAAGCATGTACAACAGGTACTTCTTCCTAAATTTACTGGGTCTATTCAAGAATGGATTGAAACAGCACATAATGAATTTATTCAAGCTCAAGCTTATTTAGATGAAATGAGTGAAACGTTTAATAAATTATATAAAGAAGAACGTATGAAACTTCCTTGCGATTTCAAATTATTAGATGATTGGAATCGAGATGTTGCACGAATGACAAATCGAATTACAGTAACGAACATCAATATTTTATTACGCTTTACACCGACACAGTTTTTCTTAAAAAGTGCCGGAAAATTATTTGGTAATATGCAAAAAAACCAATCTATGCTCGCCAACAAATATAAACAATATATTGAAACAGAAGACTATACAGAAATTGCTCACACAATTTCCAAACAATTCTTCCTTCAATTTGAAGTATTTGAAGGTGCATTAGAACGTGATATCATGATGTTCTTCAAAGATCCACTTAATATATTGAAACAAAATGTAGATGCAGCTCAACTTGAGATACAGGAAGACGAGCAAACATTAGCGACGCTAAGAAGCAATCCAGAAACATATCATGATCCTTTGGCGTTATTTAAACTACAATTACTACAACATAAATTTGTTTTAAGTACTACAAAGAAACATGAAGATATCTTTGTATCAAACGAATCTCCTACTGTTTAACAAAAAAACCAAGCAAACTAAAATTTGCTTGGTTTTTTTTACTTTATTATTTTCATATGTTCAAACGGATAATAAATGCCTGCTAACTTTCCTAACACATCTTCTCTATCAATAAAACCTAAACCATTTCTACTATCTTTACTTATTAAGCGATTATCTCCCATAACAAAAATCTTATTTTTAGGAACTGTAATCGGTCCAAAGTCCTCTGTTAAATTCATAAGTTTTTTTTCTGCTTGTTTTTTATTACTATCCAAATACTCTTCATCTTTCACTTCAGAATTTACATATAATTGATCATTTCTCATCTCAATTATATCTCCAGGCAATCCAATCACTCTTTTGACATAAAAATTATCTGTTTTCACAACAATAATATCTTCTCTCCCATAGCTTTCAAATTGTTTTGCTAACTTATTAACAATCACCTTATCTCCATCTTGCAACGTTGGCCTCATAGATGCTCCTTTTACAGTCGTCGGAAAAAACACAAAAAATTTCGCCAAAAACACCAATAAACATGCAATTGCAATAGTTCCAAAGAATTCACGCCAACGTTTTTTCTTTTGCATCATTTCACCAACTCATCATCTTTTTACTTTTATTATAAATAATACGACTGATGATTTTCTACAAAATTCTGAATTATAAAATTACAATATTAGAAATTTTAAAATAAAAATACTGATCAAATTAACAAGCAAAAAAGATACTCTCAAAATAGTCTATCCACTATTTTGAGAGTATCTTTT
>NZ_JBEUTW010000193.1:0-17373 GCF_040492675.1 Bacillus sp. AP50 | reverse complement strand
ATATAAAAGGTATGTCAAATTCTTATACAAATTGAGGTGTACTATATTTATGATGTATTTCGGAATTATTCCTCTTATATTATTTATTATTTTTCTTATCTCATATTTAAAAGATCCGCGAAAAATAATAAACGGCTTTTTATTTAATTCCTTTGTCTGTTTTTTCCTTCTTTTTTGTGTGATTATATCTGTAAATTCAAGTAGTGATGTCCTACGCTATATTATAATTTTACCTATTTTAGCACTTCTTATTATGCTTCCTTTCGGTATTGTTGCTTTAATGTTTGGGCTATTTCTTAATGCTAGAATTTTAATGAAGCGAGAAGGAAGACGGTTCACTAACTGTTTAACACTCCTTGCTGCTTTAGGGATGTTATTCTTTATGTTACTCCCTATTATAAACCCAGCAAGTTTGGTCTCATCGCATTTAGAGCCTATTTTTGCAGCTATTTCTCTTATAAGCTTCTATTTCTTTATACACTTATCTAACTTCTTAAGCGCATATTTTTTATACCAATTCAACAGACCAAGACGTAATCAAGATTTCATTATCGTTCTTGGTAGCGGCTTAATTAATGATAAAGTACCACCATTACTTGCAAGCCGCATTAATAAAGCTATCGACTTCTATTGGAAACAAGCAGCTGTAAATACACCACCAACAATTATTTTCTCTGGTGGTCAAGGTCCAGATGAAGGTCTTCCAGAGGCAGAAGCAATGCAAAATTATGCTGTTGAAAAAGGAATTCCTCTTGAACATACGGTGCAAGAAAATCGCTCTGTAAACACATATCAAAATATGTTGTTCTCTAAAGAAATTATGGATTCTTTAAAACCTGAAGGTAAATATAAAAGTATTTTTACCACAAATAATTTCCACCTTTTCCGCGCTGGCATATACGCTAGACAAGCTGGTCTTAATAGCCAAGGAATCGGGTCAAAAACTGCATTTTATTACTGGCCTAACGCAATGATTCGCGAATATGTTGCGATTGTCGTAATGGGACGTAAGCGCCATATGAAAATATGTGGAACTATTTTAGGTTTCGCTTTATTCGTATCAGTACTTAGTTTTATATTTTCTTAATAGCATCCCATCCTTTGAAAGGATGGGATTTCTTATACTGATTTCAAAAATATTTTAAAGATAATATGGTGATAATATTCCCTGCATACATCCATTAAAGGAGAATTTTTTCAAATTAAATGTTAAAATAAAATTTAGGTGTGAATTACGTAACAAATAAGAAACTAGTTTGAAACGAGGAAATTATATGGAGAAAATTATCAAAAACAAGCCCAATAAGCTAAAAATTGCTTCAAAAGCTTTGATGATTATTATTGGGGCATTTATCACAGCGTACGGATTAGAAGCAGTATTAATTCCAAATAACGTATCAGACGGTGGTGTGACTGGTTTAAGTATCGTTAGTTCAAGATTATTTGGATTGCCATTAGGAGCTCTAATCGCAGTTATTAACATTCCTTTCGTTTGGTTAGGGTATAAGCAAATCGGTAAAAGCTTTGCGATTTATTCTATTATCGGAATTGCTTCATTAGCAGTAGGTACCGTTGTCATGCACGGAATACCAGCTATTATTGAAGGCGATACATTATTAGTTACAGTTGTTGGTGGTATTATCATCGGTTTTGGTATGGGACTAGCATTACGTAACGGTGGGGCATTAGATGGAATCGATATGCTTGCTGTATTGCTTTCTCGTAAGTTACCATTTGGAACGAGTGACCTTATTTTATTCTTAAACATGTTCGTATTTATTTTCGTATCAACGGTATTCGGTCTTCAAGGAGCTATCCTTTCGGCAATTGCTTACTTTATCGCTTCGAAAGTGATTCATATCGTTGAAGTTGGTTTAAGTGGTTCAAAAGCATTTAAAATTATTACAAAAGAGCCTGAATTAATGGTAGAAACAATTCGCGATCGTTTAGGCCGAAGTGCAACATATAACGAAGTATACGGTGGTTATTCAAGAGAGAAATTCAAAGAAATTTCTTGCGTAATTAACCGTTTAGAAGAAAGTAAAATGAAAGAACTTATTAATGAAATCGATCCACACGCCTTTATTACAGTTTATGACGTAGCAGAAGTAAAAGGCGGTAATTTCAAGAAACGTGATATTCATTAATCGTTATATAAAAGAGGGTGTGCCAAAATTTTGGCACACCCTCTGTTTATTATTAAGTTGCTATCGTTGTCAGTTTTTGTCGGTAAGTCGATATATTTCAATAATCCCTGATATATTTTAAGTTGTGGTCGATATATTCTAATAATCGCTGATATATTTTTACTTCCCCCCTTATGCCTAAATCGTACCAACTGAAAGGGATTAATTCCCATAACAAAAAAAGACCAAAAAGCAATTTACACTTTTCGGTCTCTACACTATCTTCTCTTCGTAATCTTTCCTGAACCACCGACCCTCGTTTTCGGAGGAGATGTATTCCTTGGCGGCGTTTTAATAGATGATTTTGGCTTCACATCTGATCCGCTTGAACCGCCTGGTGTTTTCGTAATTTTCCCCTTGCTTCCAGTAGAAGGTGGGGGCGTCGTATTACTTCCTTTTTCAGTAATACTTCCCTTATCACCTACTGATGGTTTCGAATCTACATTATCGCCTCGCTTAATGATAGATCCTTTCCCTTCCTTCGTAATTGGAGGTGGGGTTTTCTTTTCTTCTTTCGTAGGTGGTCTTTCTGGAATAACTGGTTGATGATTTTGTCTGTCATTATATCCTCGGTAATCACCGGATGATGATCTTTTTGAACCGAATATATCGTTTAATATGCTACCCATAATATATCCTTGCAAGAAGGACGGTTGGTAATTTTGACGGACAAATTCTTTATTACTTATTTCAATTAACGTATCAGATGGTTTCTCTTTATCCTTTTGCAGGTTATAAATCTTATCAGAATAAACGAGGAACATTTGATTTTCGTCTTCTTTAGATGCTTGCTTCGGTTCTCTTTCGTTAATGAGTTCCTTCGCTACTTCAGGAACTGACCGATTGGCGGCCCTATACACGTAAGATTCTTGTTTACCTTCCTTGGCAACAGATTCAAGTGGATAACGGTCTTGAATCGACTTTGTCTGCCCGCCTTGACAACCTGATAAGGCATAACCAGCAACAACAAGTAATATAACGATAGCAAGTATAGGGATTACAAACGATTTAATCATGGTAAACAATCGGTTTGACATGATTACGCCCCCTTACGTTGCTCTTATAATTTGTACATCAGCAGGAATGATTGCTTCTCCCTCATACATCATTGTGCGACCATTTTGCCATTCAATACGCAATAATTTTCGATTATCTGATTGGAATTCCCATACGTACTGTTCTTCTGAAGCTGAGAATGGAGTTTTTCCCATAACAACAACACGTCCGTTATATTGTTCTTCCATATGGTACTCGGTATCATCCATTTCAATTGTCGTCGGAATTTCATCAATTGAATCTAAGCGACCATCAATTGGTGTATATAATTTGTAATACGTATTTTCACGATCTTCAATTTTTAAATAACGAATGTCTTTTCCATCTTGCAATGTCAAAACAATTTCCTTACGCGAATGCATACTCGTTTTCCCAATTAATTCATACATAACTAATGACACTTCAATCATATCGCCAGGAGCTAACGTTAAAAGACTCTTTTCCGGCTTCGGTGGCTCTGGGCTTTTCATTATATTTTTAATTCGTTTAAATAAACTCATGATCTACCCCTCCTTTTCTCTTTATAAACAAGCACCTAAAATTAGTGCACCAACAATATGTAATGATCCGGCTAACATCGCATGTGCAACGCTACCTTCTTTCGTACCTTCTTCTAAATCAAGACCAGACATTTTCTTTAATACAAATTCGATAAACATTTCTACCACTAATAAAATAACGAAAGAAACTGCTGAAGCAAGAAGTGCCTGCCATAAGTCATTTGCTTTCGTAATTGATTGGGATAAAATGTATCCTTGTGCAAATAATTTCATAATAAAACGAGTTGTTACAGCTGTATTTCCATTTTTGATTTCTTTTAAATCATTGTATTTTGTAAAAATTGAATCAACCCACATAATTGCAAATAAAAGTACTGCACTCGCTCCAGTCCATACAAGCATGGCTAATACATTTGTCCATGTCATTGCAAAACCTCCTCTAAATATAATAGAAAACCGACATGAATATATTTAGACATGTCGGTTCATTTGTCTCTATTCTATATTATTTCTCATACTGCTTCATAATACGAGCTAATTCATCGTCAACAGCAGAATTTTTGTTTAAGCTTGCGAATTCATCATCTAATGATTTTTCTTTCTTATAAACTTCACCGCTCGCTTCTGCTTCAGCCTCTAATTGAAGAGCTTTCTCTTCCATACGGCTTAAACCAGCTTTTGCTGAGTTTGAATCAAATCCAGACATCGCCTGATTAATATTCTTTTGTGCTTTCGCCGCATTTACACGCGCTACAAGTGTCTCACGTTTATTTTTCAGCTCATTTAATTGCTTACGCATTTCTTCTAGCTTTAGGCGCAGGTTATCAGCAGCAGCTTTATTTTGCTCATAGCTTGCTTTATACTCATTCATCTTTTGCTCCGCATTTTGTTTTTCTTCTAGTGCACGGCGCGCAAGATCTAAGTTATTAGCTTGAACAGCCATATGAGCTTGCTCTTCACGTTTTTTCACAAGTGCTTCTTGCTCTTCAAATAATATTTTGAATTTCTTCTCAAGCGCGATTTGAGCTGCTACACTTTTCTCAGCTTCTTGTACATCCGCTTGCATATCGCGTAAATATTGATCCGTCATCTTAACTGGATCTTCCGCTTTCTCAATTAACGAATACACATTTGACATTGTTAAATCTCTTAATCGTTTAAATACAGACATCTAAATTCCTCCTATGATATACCTCATATTTCAAATTCACTACTTGGAAAACTGAAAAATCTCCCTTTACAGTAAAGAATATTCATTTTTACAGCCTATGTGTTTATTATAACAAAACTAATATGTCCTTACATGTTATTTCCAAAATACATCCATTATAATATGACATTCTATATACAATATTGTATTTCTAATATATTCTCATTATTCCTCTTTGAAATTAACTTACTTTTGTGCAATTTCACTAAATTACATAAGTGTAATGTTACTGTAAGCTAACTCGATAGTTGCATTCTAATATTTCTTATACACTAATACCAGAAGCAACAAACAAGCTTCTTCACTTGTAAGCAATAATACAAAAATTGTATTTAATATAAAACATATAAAAGGAGAAATCATCATGAAAAAATTAGTAGGAATCGGATTAGCAGCAGCAATTTCACTTGGAGCATTATCAGGTTGTTCTTTATTAGGAGAGAAAGCGAACGGTTTTGTACTGTATGGCTCAGAAGAACAAGTTCAGCAAATTACAGATAAAAACAAAAAAGAAGTGAAAGAAAAAGACTTCTATAAAATGAAAATGACAACATTAGATGGTAAAAAAGTTCTTGTAATGGATAAGAAAACTGGTGAGGAACTAGTGAAAAAAGAGTTACTTAGCAAAGTTGATGAAAAAGACAACACGAAACCACTTGATAAATTACCAGCTGTAACAACAGAACAAGGTGTATTATTTGCAAAAGAAAAAGTAGAAAATGCTACACTTGATGGAGCGAAATTAAAATATGAAGGCAACACAATTATCGGAAGTGGCCGTGCATATACAGATATGTATGCGATTGTCGATGACGCAACTTACAACAATGTAAAAGGTGATGAAAAATCTGTAGGTGTATTAAAATTTGATAAAGACCCAAGTAAAGAATTCCCTGGTTACAACGGCGTCGAAGCTTCTCAACTTGTAAAAATTAAAAAGTAAAACAAAAAAGCTTTGCGACATTCGCAAAGCTTTTTTCTATTTATTATGAGCAACTTGTTCCATATCTGGACTACAAGTTTTCGACTGACATGACTTATTTAAAGAACATGCTGCGCATTTTCCTTTTTTACTTCTCTTTACAAAATTAACTAACGTGTATGCTGCATAACCAAAAATGATAGCTCCAATTATAATATTGACCATCATTATACATCTCCTTTTAGAATCCTAGTAAAGATCCAACTTGGTATATAATAAGCGTTAATACATAAGCAACAACAAGCGGGTAAACGACTGAGAAAATCGTCCATTTCGCTGATCCTGTTTCACGTTTAATAACAGCCACCGTCGCTAAACACGGAACATATAATAAAATAAAGAACATAAATGCATAAGCTGATAATGCTGTATAATGTACTCCCATTACATTTCCAAGCACATCTTCTTTAACTGCATAAATAATTGCCATTGTAGAAACGACAACTTCCTTCGCTAAAAATCCTGTTAAAAGGGATGCTGCAGCTTGCCACGTTCCAAAGCCGAGCGGTGCGAATAGCGGTGCGATAAATCCACCAATCATCGCTAAGTAACTGTCTCCCATATCAACACCAAATCCTGATGGACCTGCATAGTTTAATAACCAAATGACAACCGAACCACCAAAGATGAATGTACCAGCTTTACGAACAAATCCTTTTCCTTTCTCCCACGTGCTCAGCCATAATGTTTTCGCTTGTGGCACACGGTAAGGCGGTAATTCAATTACGAAAATAGACTTTTCCGCTTTCAAAATCGTAAGAGACATAATTTTTGTAACTAATAACGCAAGAACAATCCCTGCAACATATAAAGAAAATACAACAGTCGCCTGACTATGCGGGAAGAATACGCCCGCAAATAATGCATATACAGGTAATCGTGCTGAACAAGACATAAATGGTGTTACTAAAATGGTAAGTAAACGTTCTTTCTCCTGTTCAATCGTTCTCGCAGCCATAATACCTGGAACGTTACATCCAAAACCGATAATCATCGGAATAAAAGCTTTTCCGTTTAAGCCGAAAAACTCCATAATTCTATCCATAACAACTGCAATTCGCGCCATATACCCTGAGTCTTCTAATAATGAAATGAAAAAGAATAGTGCAAAGATTTGTGGTACGAATACTAATACAGCACCAACACCGGCAATAATACCTTCTGTAACGAGTGCTTGAATAAAATGAGAAGCTCCAATACTTGTAAGTCCAGCCGTCACCCAATCCGTAAGCTGGCCACCAAAAAACTCATCTAACATATCAGATAAAGGTGTACCAATCCACGTAAACGTAACCTGAAAAATAAAAAACATAACTGCTAAAAAGATTGGAAGTCCTAAAATTTTATGTGTAATTAATCTATCAATTTTTTCTGAAAAAGGAATTTTTCCTTCTTTCTCATGCTTCATAACATTTGTTTTTAACTTTTCAATATACGCTTCACGAGTTTTGTAAATGTGCTCTTCTAACGTACAATCAAGTTTTCCTTCTAAGCGAGATCGAATGGCTATGAGTTCCTTATAAATTGGTAATGCTTTCATTTCTTTTTCTACTACTTCGTTATTGCTTAAAAATTGAAGTGCTAACCATCTCGGATGCTCGTAATTCACTGTCTCTAAAAGAGCAATTACTTCTCCAATTCCTTCATCCATTTGTACACCATATGAAATAAGGAATGGCTTTTTCTCTTTTTTGTCATTTTCTTTAAGAGTCGTAAGCAGTTCTTCACAGCCTTTTCCACTCCTTGCAACAACAGGAACGACTGTTACACCTAATAGTTCTGATAATCGTTTTACATCAATGACAATTCCTCTTTGCTTCGCCACATCAACCATGTTTAAACCAATTGAGACTGGCTTACCAAATTCAAGTAACTGCAACGTTAAATGCATATTTCTTTCAAACTGCGAGGAATCTACGATATTTAACATATGATTAAATTCTTCTGTTAATAGAAAGTTTGTTACAACACCTTCATCACGTGAAACTGGATTTAAATCATAAACACCTGGTAAATCAATTAATGTTCCTTGTCTATCTTTTAATTTACCAACCTTCTTTTCTACTGTTACACCGCTCCAGTTTCCTACATACTCATAAGAACCAGTAAGTGCATTAAATAATGATGTCTTCCCTGTATTCGGATTCCCTAGCAAAGCTACCTTATTCACGCTAATTCCACCTTTATCATTTTCGCGTCACAATGACGAATACTAATTAACTGTCCACGACACTCCAATGTACAAGGACCTTTAAACATCGCTTTCTGTTTCAGGCGAAGTTCGCTTCCTTCAGCAAGACCGAAAGCAGCTAGTCTACGCTTTAATAGCTGATCTAAAGACTGAATACTTTTTACTAACACTTTCTCTCCAATTTTAATATCTACTAAACTCATAACCTTCCCCCTCAGAAGAGAATGATAATTATTTTCAAAAAAATTATACCACACCCAATTTCTCTTGTACTATACCCTTTTGCTTCATATTTATTAACATTTCGCTACAATTCTATTTCAATTATTGTCATACTGTATTCGTTTGCCATTCTCATCCATTTCGCTTACAATAAACAATAGCAAATAAAGAATCTCGTTATCACTGGGGGAGCCATGCCGCTGAGAGGGAACACTTCGTTCCGACCCTTCGAACCTGTTAGTTAATGCTAACGCAGGGATTGTGCAAACGTCCGAAATACATACCTCATTTTTATTTACGTATTTCGTATCCTCCTATGATATCTATTCTTTTTTGTACAACTTGGATTTAGGGGGAGACAACATGCGTAACACTAATTTACAAGCGATGATCGAATCTGCTATTCTTGCAGCCTTCGCCATGATTATCGATATTTTACCATTATCACTTAAACTTCCAACAGGCGGTTCTATCTCATTCGCTATGATTCCTATTTTTATTATTGCTTACCGCTGGGGCTTTAAATCAGCTTTCTTAGGTGGTTTAGTTTGGGGACTATTACAAATAGTCGTGGGGGATGCTTATATTTTAACACCTGTTCAAGCATTCATTGAGTACTTCATTGCCTTTGCTTTTATCGGATTTGCTGGCTTATTCTATCGTCCAATTCAAAAAGCACTTTTAACGTCTAATGAAAATAGTGAAGAACATTCAAGTTTAGGTAGTCGCAATGAAAAACCTTCAGCAAAACAAAACCATGGTAAGAAAATCCTTGTTTACATTATCCTTGCTACATTTGTCGGTAGCTTTGCTCGCTATTTCTGTCACTTTATTGCCGGTATTATTTTCTGGGGACAATATGCGCCGAAAGGTCAATCAGCTGTGTTATATTCATTAATCGTAAATGGAAGTACAATGCTTGGTTCTTTTATTTTATGTACAGTTTTACTTATATTTTTATTCCTCACTTCCCCACGCTTATTCAAAAGCATCAGTGCTTATCAAATGAATACACAAAAAAAGGGCGCTTAATGAGCGCTCTTTTTTCATATCGTAATATTAATTAAAAATACAATAAATGCGCAAAAGAAAATAAATACCATTATACTTAGCCAATTGCTATGCACGGTTCATCGACTCCTTACATAACCTCATTTTCTAACCAGATTATATCGCTTAAAAATAAAGATTAGGTAAAGATAATATGAAAATAAATTAAAAAAAGCGTAGCATGCATTATCTACGCTTTTTTCGGTAAGTAAAAGTAAAATAATACACCGTCTTCTGTATTTTTCACTCCATATTCAGCATCGTGTAATTCTAAAATATTTTTAGAAATAGCAAGCCCAAGTCCCGTCCCACCTTGTGAACGCTGACGAGCTGTATCCACGCGATAAAAACGATCCCAAATTTTATCTAATTGTTCTTCTTCAATGTGAGTACCTTTATTTTCAATGCACACTTTTATACGATCCTTCTCATCTATTGTAGAAATAATAATATCTTCTTTATTTGGTGTATAACGTATGGCATTCGTAATGAAGTTAACGATGACTTGTTCAATCCGGCCTTGATTTGCAATCACTTCAAATGAATGTATATTTTTATGAACATGAAGTTCTTTTTTCTCTATTTCCACAGATAGATGTTCACATATATCTTCAATTACTGTATCAATATAAAACGAAGACTTTTTCATTTTATATGTACCAGATTCAAATTTAGCTAACTCAAGCATATCCAAAATTAAAGTATCCATTTTGTCTACTTCTCTCTCCATCGCTTGAAAATAATACTCTTTTTTATGCTCAGCTACCCCGTCTTTTAAAATGGAAATACAACTTTTCATAATACTTAGCGGTGTTTTTAATTCATGCGAAACACCAGAAATGAATTCTTTCCGTGTATTTTCTAACTTTCTTTCCTTTTCAATATCTTCTTCTAACTGTCCAATATGGGAATGGAGTTTATTTGATAGCACATTAATATTTTTCGATAAATCTCCAATTTCATCTTTTGAAGTAATCGGTATTTTTTCTGTAAAATCTAATTGTGCTATTTTCTTCGTCGTATCATTTATTTTTAATAACGGTTTGGCAATTTGTTTTGAGTAATAGAACGAAGCTAAAAAAATAAGAACAACTACAAATGCAATGATATAGATGTAATAATCTTGCACCATTTGTACAGCTTCATCTACGGGCTGTAAAGAAGCCATCGCATAAATATATGTTACTGATCCGTCTTTTTCTATTGGCTTGATTAATAATTTATATTTAATATCATTTTTTTCATAGTCCATTGTTTGTGTTGTATATTGTATGGGCTTGCTCTCTTTTAATAATAAATTAGTTTGAAATTCTTTTATGCTATCTAAGAAGATGCCATTTTTATAAATTGGATTCACAGGACCTTTTACATCTGGTAACTGTACTTTTGTAACACGTCCTCCTATGTAAACGCCTAATTCCTGAGCAGCTTGCTCCTGAACAGCTGGTTTCTTTTCCTTAACAAGTTGTTCCTCAACTGCTCTCTTTTTCTCCTCATTTAATTTGCTCATTTTCTCATTAAATGCTTTTTCTAACGGTTTATTAGATCCACTTAAATTCTGCTTAGATAAAGAAAAAGAGAATGGAATAAAACTATCTTCTTTTCTCACTCCAGAAAAATAAATTTCTTGCCCTAAAAACTGCTCTGATAATTTATTATCAATTTCCTCTATATTGACGAGATTACCTAAGGGAATTTTAAATATTTGTTGTCCAAAGCTCTTTTGTTGCCTACGATCTATCGTTACTTCAAAATAAAAATCATCTGCATGTTTTAAATTCCCGTTCTTATCTAATGTCGTAATCCACGTATTATTTTCTCTTAAAAAGTCTTGCTCTAGTTTCTGAATTTCTTCTGCATTTCCTGCATAATTCAAATAATTCTTCTCAAAAGAATTTAAATTCACTTTAATATCTTCCACTTTTCGATTCGCATAATATTGTTTAAAAAATATCGTTTGTCCAATAAATATCGTCGCTAAAATCAACATACATAATGCTGTTGTAAGAGTAAATAATTTTAGTACAATTCCTTTCTTCATACATTCCCCTCAAATTTATAACCAGTTCGTACTACAGTTGTAATATACTTTGCTTTCTCTCCTAATTTATTTCTTAAATTACGAATATGGCTATTCACCGTTCGATCATCGCCAGCAAATTCATATCCCCAAATTCTTGAAATGAGTTGCTCTCGCGTTAAAACGATTCCTTGATTTTTCATGAAATACACCAATATTTCAAACTCCGTATGCGTTAAACTAACATCTGCCTCATCAACAGTAACAGTACGCGACGGAAAATGGACATGGATGCCATGAATCGATAACGTATCATCTTCGTTCTCTAAAGGTTTCTTCGATGCTTTTCTACTTTCTAATAATCGTTTCGCTCTTGCTAATAAAATTGGAGGACTATACGGCTTCGTCACATAGTCATCTGCTCCAAGTTCAAAACCAAGTAACGTATCGTCTTCATCTACACGCGCCGTCAGCATAATAATAGGCACCTCGGACGTCTTCCTAATCCTTCGGCAAACAGACCATCCATCGAGTTCTGGCAACATGATATCTAAAATAACTAAATCAACCTCTTCTTCTTCAAATACAACTAAAGCCTCTTTCCCGTCCCTCGCTTCAAACACTACATATTGTTCACTTAAAAAATAATCTTTTAATATTTCACGTAATATGTCTTCATCTTCAACAATTAAAATGTTTTTTGACATAACTTATATATCCCCCTCTCGCTTTCAGAAACTATAATTTCACTTTGAATAACTGCCAGTTAACTTCGCCTCGATAATATATCTATCTGGTGCATCCCCTATATAATCAAATGGGTAACAAGTTGTCAGTGTTAATATCGGTTCTTCTTTTTTTATAATAACAGTACGATCATCCGCATGAGTAATCCATGTCTTTTGAATTTCATATGTGTACGTTTTATTATCATACTCTAAAACAAGGGTATCCTTTTCTTTCAACTCTTCTAAATCTGTAAATACAGTATCTCGATGTCCACTCAGTACAGTATGTCCCCCTCCAGATGGAGTTGTCGTTAAATCACTAACGAACATACCCACTCCTTTTTTCAAAGTCATATCATCTGCTCCCCAATATATAGAAAACTTCTTCTTTATTTTCGGTATGTTTAACATCGCTACCTTTTCTCCTTCTTTATGTTCTGTTTGAGAAGAAGGCACTTGAGAAGTTACAGGTGTTTCATGAGAAAGTTGAGTATCTTGTATATTTTTAAGGCTCTTTATTTCTTCTGCCGTTAATTGCCCGGCAGAGCTTCTTCCTTTATACCATTCCACAGCATAATAGGATCCCATGAATAGCCCTATAGCCATCAATATGATACCGATATAATTGATTAACTTCATTCTTCATTCCTCCATGCCAAAAATGGTAGGAGTAACCTACCATTTTTAATATATGAAATTATCCCATTCTTTATAGGAAAATATTTTATTTACGCTTTAATCTTATTGCGACGATTCAAACCAAATAATGTACCTACCGCTACAAGACATGCACTTAATCCCATCATTGCTACATTATTTGATGCTGTATTTGGTAATTTTTCACCTTGTACAACTGGCTTTGCTTCTTCTTTTTTAGCTACTTCATTCTTTTGCTCGGCTTTTATCGCTGCTTCTTTTTTAGCCATATCGTTTTTTAACTGTTCTTGCGCTATTCTCTTTTTCTCTTCTTCACTTTTTTTCTCAGCTTTTATTGTTTCCTCTTTTTTAGCCATATCATTTTTTTCTTGTACTTGTGCTGCTTGCTTTTTCTCTATTTCACTTTTTTGCTGTTCCTTAATTGCTTCTTCTTTTTTAGCTTTATCCTGTTGTACTTGCGCTTCTTCTTCCTTTGTTACTGTTCCAGTATCCGCACTCGCTACTGAAGAATATCCTACTGTTAAAAGTGCCATTGCACAAATTGGTAATAGTTTCTTTTTCATTTTCACTCTCTCCTTATATTTTATTCACATCTACTCGCATCGGATGTATTACTAGAATAAGCAAGAGATATAAATATAAGATGCAGATGAAATATATTTCATTTAAAGATTTCATTGTAGAAAAAGAAAAAAACATCGCAATATGTACGATGTTTTTTTCGGGTGTGTGTCTCAATTATTTACATGTTACTTTCGCGTGATTTGGAAGTAGAACGGGCCGGAGCGATAACTAATTGTCTCGGCTCAGTTTTCTTGAAGTGATTTTTGACGTTACACTTACGACGTTGAACAACCCACGCTTTAATAGGGTTTGTTAAAATAATCTTTTGCTCTTCGTTAGGGGCCTCTTCTTCAATCTTACAACTCTCGCTCCATTTATTCCATTTCATTGTAAATTTAGAAGAAGAATGATCATTTTCACGATCAAACAAGTGCAAAAAATCCATTTTTCCATCTAGCATTACGGTGTTACTAGTCGCTAAAAAAGAAAAGGTCGTCCAACGTTTCTCCATGCCCTCCTACTCCTTTTTCACATATAGAGTGCCTAAAACTTAATTTACCTAAAATATGCTTGCCTTTTACCTTACACCCATAGTTTATCCAAAATGCTCTTATGCAACTATCGATTTGCCTTACAACTACCTTACATTTTTGTAAGAAACAAAAAAACCTTCACTCTATATAATGAAGGTTTCTCACTTTTTATCTATATGATCTCTCATATCATCAAGTCCAGCTTCTTTTAGCTGCGACATCATACCATGCGAAATTGCTCCTAACACTAAAGTCATTCCAATTAATGAAATACGAATCGCAGGTACATCAATTACGTAAGCCAACAGGCCAAGAACAATTGTTAAAAGTAATGCTTTTATAAATGTTACACTTGTGTACTGTTTCTTCTTCATCATATTCACCCTTCATGGAAGCGTTTTCTTAATAAACTTAGTATATCATATCATCAGATGATTTTGTCATTATCTTTGTAAAAAATTACTATCTCCTTTGACTTTTTCTATTCTATCCTTTACAGTCGAAATGTTCATAAGTTTTACACTGTAGGAGGATTACAATGAATATTGAAATAAAAGACACTTTAATTTCTGAAGAACAATTACAAGCAAAAGTTAAAGAATTAGCACTTCAAATCGAACGTGACTTTGAAGGAGAAGAAATTGTAGTTATCGCAGTATTAAAAGGTTCATTCGTATTTGCTGCTGATTTAATTCGTAACATCAAAAATGATGTAACAATTGACTTTATTTCTGCATCTAGCTACGGAAATCAAACAGAAACAACAGGAAAAGTGAAACTACTAAAAGATATCGACGTAAACATTACTGGGAAAAACGTAATTGTTGTAGAAGATATTATCGATTCTGGTTTAACACTTCATTTCCTAAAAGATCACTTCTTTATGCATAAACCAAAAGCACTCAAGTTCTGTACATTACTTGATAAACCAGAACGTCGTAAAGTAGACTTAACAGCTGAATATGTTGGCTTCCAAATTCCAGACGAATTCATCGTTGGATACGGTATCGACTGTGCGGAAAAATATCGTAACTTACCATTCATTGCTTCAGTTGTAACGGAATAATCGTATAACTTAAAAAATCGATAGTACATAAAATGTATATCGGCGATTTTTTAAATATATCGACTTACCGACAATAACTGACAATCTTAGCACCCAATTAATAGGGAGAAGCTGTTCTAAAATACATGGGAACAGCTCCTTTCTTTCCATTACAAACTACAGGGAGAGATGAAATATGACAAAGACAAAATTTGAAAAAGTACTCCTCATCGTAAATCCGAAAGCTGGTCAAGGTGACTTACATACAAATTTAACGAAAATCGTACCACCTCTTGCCGCAGCTTTTCCTGATCTACATATCCTTCATACGAAAAAACAAGGTGATGCAACAAAATATTGCCAAGAGTTTGCTAGTAAAGTAGATTTAATTATCGTCTTTGGTGGTGATGGAACAGTATTTGAATGCACAAATGGCTTAGCACCTCTCGAAACTAGACCTACACTTGCAATCATTCCAGGCGGAACTTGCAACGACTTCTCTCGCACACTTGGTGTTCCGCAAAACATTGCAGAAGCGGCAAAACTTATTACAAAAGAACATATAAAACCAGTTGACGTTGCAAAAGCAAATGAACAACATTTCTTAAACTTCTGGGGCATTGGACTCGTATCTGAAGTATCAAACAATATCGATGCAGAAGAAAAAGCAAAGCTTGGTAAAATCGGTTACTATTTAAGCACAATTCGAACTGTAAAGAATGCTGAAACATTCCCGGTAAAAATCACTTATGACGGACAAGTATATGAAGACGAAGCTGTCCTAGTTATGGTTGGAAACGGTGAATATCTTGGTGGTATTCCATCCTTTATTCCAAACGTAAAATGTGATGACGGAACACTTGATATTTTCGTAGTCAAATCAACAGGTATTCAAGCATTTAAAGATTACATCGGAAAGAAACTATTTGAAGACTCAAATGAAAATGACATCTTCCACGTAAAAGCGAAATCCATTCATATTGAAACGAAAGAAGAAAAAGAAGTAGATACAGATGGAGAAAGCTCGCTTCATACACCTTGTCACATTGAATTATTACCAGGACACTTTACGATGATTTATAATCCTGCGGTTGTGTAATAAAAAAACGAGTGCTAGCACTCGTTTTTTCTCTTCTAATCTAGTTATATTGTTGGATCATTTCCTCTATTTCTTTAACTCTCTCTAAAGTAATTCCATTTCTTTGTTCGATCGCTAAAGGATGCTCGGTTGGCTCTAATTCAACATACGGTGCCATTCCAACTTCTCTTATATGTACATTTGTTTTTAAATTTAATGTTTCTGGATAAACTGGTATTTCTACAGATAACCAACCAAAATAAGGATCACTATTTTCTCGGCCTCTCTCATCCCACTTTTCTAATACTTCATCATAACTTTCTTTACTAAGTGATACCCACACAGTCCATATGAAATTTTCGTGGTAGTCAATTATAGGAATCTCTAAACATCCTCTAATAAAATAATGTTCACCATCCATTACACAAAGATCTGATGTTAAATGGAAGCGTTCCTCTCTTTCATGGGGCGCTACCTCGTAATAATAATATGGTGCTTCACTTCCGTAGCATAGAGGTAGTGCAAAACGATGCATTTGTACTTTTTCTCCGGATTTTCTTCTTCTTTTCATTTGTCATTCTTTCTCCTATCCTTTTCAGTCACAATCAAACTCTACCCAATTTCTCCAATGCGTATTAGCATTTTCATTCACAATAACACTTGGATCTTTCTTCTCTATTGCAGCGGCTACTGATTGGAAGAATTCATTTTCACTTACTTTTTCGTCTTCAACATGTTTCCATTCTTCCGTTTCATACGCTACTTCCCAGTCGCCTTCTAAACCGAACTCTTCTAAAATTTCTCCTTTATCCCACCACAATAATTTTTGAGCTTCCTCATTAGTAGCAAGCATACGCATAAAGTATGTTGGATAATGCTCTGTCGTTTGTACTTCTATTCCATTATTTATATAATCCTCTTCTGTAAATTCATATTCAAAATGATGCTCGCGAATTTTTAAACTGCCGTTATAAATATTCGGTATAAATTCACCTTCATCATCAAACAACTCATAATCGCCATTATTTAATTGTAAAATGCAATCATCACCCATTGAATGAGTAATTCTATCGCCATATACTTGAATATCATTACATACACCTAATGAACCTACACCCACAATTTGAAACACCATTAGCCAATCCTTAGCATCTTTAAAGAAAAGAGAGAATTTCACTTGTGAAATATCCATATATTCATTATCAAAGGCAGGAAATTCATAGTTACTTTGCTTTTTATCTAATAACCTTAAAATCTCTTTTTGCACATGTATCACCTTTTCATTAATATTATCTAACGTTTACCGTGCTCTCATGTAGCTAGAAAAATTCCTCTTTCATCACTATTCGTA
>NZ_JBEUTW010000192.1:0-2348 GCF_040492675.1 Bacillus sp. AP50 | reverse complement strand
GTTTATAATGTCTAAAATAATTCGACTTAAAATGATTAAATTTTTTTATAAATATTGTTTATATATTCATAAAGGAAAACTCCATTTTAATCAATCTTGTAACAAGAAGCATAAGACGGCCGTTTTGGTCAACTTATGCTTCCAACTGCGGCCAACTTATAGGTAAAGTGACAAATCTTTTGACAAAATGGAGTTTTTTTATTTGTTGTTAGATAAGGATAGGAGGATATTTTTTAATCCATCTTTATTTTAAAGCTACACCGAATCCTTAAGTTGATGGATGTGGGGTACCGCCACATGCCCATCAAGCTAACCAAGTAAATTACTAGGTACGAAATGATCCTTGTTTCAAAACTAGCAAGTGATAAAAAAGTAGGCATGCTAAAGAAGCCTATTAAAACGCGATTTTTTCGCTAGGAAGCTTGTCTATGCTTCAATGTTGTTTTATACACAATCCCTAGAATATCAAAGACGGTCATCTTCTTATGCCTATGACATTTACGATCGTTCTTTTTGAGCAGTTGATAAAGGCGATGCAGAATCTTTAAAAGTTCTTCTGTACCAAAAGCTATCGCCTGAAACAGTAACGGAAAGTAATCTTTAATTATATAAATCGCTTTGTATTCACTCAGTTCCTGGTTTTTCTTTTCAAGCAGAAACTGACGCATTTGAAACATCGTAGAAGAACAGAGGAGAATGCTGATGAGTTGTCCATATAAATGGCACTCTAGGCGTTCTCTTTTTATATTTTTGCATTCATCAATTTCAAAGAATGACTTTCCACGTTTTAAATAAAATTTCAATCTGCCAACGCAGTGAATATAATGAATGCACGTAGTTTGTCGGTACTTCTTCTAGCGACGTATTCGTGATATACACATTTATGCCCATTAAACGTTTACTTTTATCCTTCATGACAATGCCTTTCTTCTTTTCACGTATCGCTTGATTTTTCAGACGTGTTTGTGTTTGATCATCAGTTAAACGATGGATAATGACACGTGCTGGAAGTTTCTGATTTTGGCCAATGTATGCCTCGTGGATTTCCATCGTTTCACCAGGGATTAGGCCAGACAGCATTTGTGTCATATCGAGTTGGATGTATTCTGTTTGCTTTTTTAACATGCCGTTGTTGAAGTATTCTGGCTCGGGGTTCTTGATATAAATCCGTGTATTCAGCTTCAACCGCGAGATGTAGTAAGCTCCTTTATCATGAATAGTTTGTAAGTCTCCTAAATCGAAGTAACCAAGATCACGTAAACACAAATCGCCCACCTCTACGGCTTCAAGGCAGTTGGTACCGTATGTTTTATCATTATTCTTTCCTGGTCCAAGCTGCACGTTAAGGAATTGATCAGGCAGTTGAAACACTGTTGCATCTAGAATACGAATACGATTGAAAGTAGAGATTATATGTGCAGAAAGTGAGTGATTTGAACAGAGTTTTTGTGTGAGAAGAGAAGTAAAGACTTCTCGAAGAAATGCGACAGCTGTTGGATTAAAGCGTTGATTCAGTCCTTCTGGACTTATGAGTGTAGCTGTATTTGCATAAAGCTGACTACATAATCGAGTAAGAGAATCGCTTGCTACGTGTTGACTAATCCAAATACATAAAGCATACTTACTTTTACGTTTTACGAAACCCTTCTCTTGTGCGAGCAGTTGAAGGGTACTTGGAGATAGAAATCGCTGTAGTTCTTCAGCGAATAAATGAAACTCATCTTGAATCGATAGAGTCATACAAAACGCCATCCTTTCTGTATTTTTTTACAAAAAGAATAGCTTTTTTTTCGCTTTATAAATACAATTTCTTTTTCAGTAAAAAATGACAAGGTGTAAATAAATCCTCAAGATAAAAGATCACCCGCTAATTTTAGCGGATGATCTTTTATCTTCCTCGGTGTTTTGCTTTCCGTTTTTGGATTTTCATTTGTCGTTTTTTTTCTTGTAATTCCTCTTTCTTTTGACGCGTAATACATTGTTTCATTTTCTTTTTTTGTTCTAATTCTATTCTCAACACTTCATAGGATTTGTTAGAAACTCCTTGATTTTTCATTTCCTTGGCTGCTAACCTTATCAATCTTTTGGGACTAATAGTCTTATTTTTTCTTTTATCAATAGAGTTTTTAACACCTGATGTACCCTGTAATAGCGGAATCATATCATGAAATATAAAATCTAGTATTTCACTATCTTTTGGTTCAGAACCAAAAGTATGTTTACATACCTTCAATTTGTTGTTTTCATACATTTCTACAATTCCAATCCAAAACTGTCCATCAAAATAAATTGTAAGTTTCATTGAGAATCCCCCTTGTTTAATACATGAGTGATGGACATCCCAGGGG
>NZ_JBEUTW010000191.1:0-13749 GCF_040492675.1 Bacillus sp. AP50 | reverse complement strand
CTTTAGGCACTCCTATTTTTATGCTTACTAAATAACTACTTTGTTAAAATGAACACTTTATATTTTATAATTAAAATTTACAGACATAAATACAACCTTTAATCATTTTCTTTAGAGTTATATCAATATAAAAAAGCAATGTATATTATCTTTTCTTTATGCAGAAGTAAGCAAAAAAACTTTATAAAAGAGCACAAGTTTATATAAAGTAAGAACAAACGTCATTTTATTTTAGGTAGGAATTGCACTCCCATAGCAACGGCATTGACTTCAGCCGTATTTCAGAAAAGTCTATTCCTTTTATCACTTCAATCAAAAAAGCCACATTCTAATGCGTGACTATACAATAGAAGAATTTCCGTTTGTTTTACTAGAACATATTGAAGCGGTTTAGTATTGACTTAGAAGACAAAACAAGTTAGCTCAGCTGTCTTAAGACAAATTCGTTAGCTAATCAAAAGTAATGATTAACGAAGAAGTCCCCACTTCAAACAGTCCGCTAGGACATTAAGTGGCGGGTAGTTCACGGAAGCATTATCTACTCAAATGTCCATTTTATTCAACAAAAAGAAAGCACCTGCGCCAGTAGACTCTCTTAATATGATAAGTAGTTTTCAATAAGCATTGAAATAAAATAAGTTACAAACCTGTACTTCGTTTCAATATATGCTTGTCCTTACCAAAAAGTGAAAACAAAAGAGCACACTCTTCCAATAAGTGCTCTCTCTTGAAAAAATATAGGGGAACATGTTGGAAACCGTTCAGTATCATTATATGATGATTCTTCCCAACTATAACTAATATATCCATTGAAAGCGTTTAATCTGTAGTTTTTATATAACAAAGAAAAAAGCATCCATTATGAATACTTTCCTTATCTATACCCGCACAACTCTTTAGACATACAAAACCTAAAAAGAGTCTTATGAAACACGTAATGTAATTTAGATATTTTGTTTAGCTGATTGAGATACCGTCTGTTTTCTTTTCTCTTTTTCGCACTTCAATTATAATCAGTTAATATGCATTCTGTCCTATTGTAATTGCATAAAGCTAAGAAATCCGAAAAGGCCTCAAGACTTTTTGAAAAAACGCTCTGAAGTCATATGATTTTTTCTTTTTTATTAGTAAAAGTCGGTTGTACCCCCACTCCCTATCGACTCAGAGGTAAGACATAAATATTCCTCATTCCCCTTAACTTTTACATATGTTTCATCAAATCTTCAGGAATTGCTTGTGCTTGATTTGGATAGATACGAAACTTATAGGCTTTATTCATTATCATTTGATTCACCTCCATTTCGTTGTATGACCATTACACATCGAACATATATTCGATGGATAGTGAAGTAACACTTTATGTATGACCAACAATTAAGATGGCTCCTTACCATCCCTTGTTCGAAGCCAATTCAACTCCCACCTACTCACTTCGCGTTCCTTGAGGAAGGAGTCTTCTTGGCTAAAATGATAAATCAATATTTGCTTACTTTATTTTTTGCATATAAAAGGTTAAGGAGTTGCATATATTCATCTTCTTGTCCAATATCAAATCGTTTCCCTTTAATCATTTTTCCATATACTTTTTTAGTCATAATTAAAGAATGTATCGCATCTGTTAATTGATATTCCCCCCCAACACCAGGTTGAAGATTTTTTAATAATGGAAAGATATCCGGTGTGAAAACATATCTACCTATTACTGCAAGATTAGATGGAGGATTTACTTTTGGTTTTTCAACAATATTTGTAACATCTATACAATCCCCTTTTACAATATTCCCTGCAATAATACCATACTTTTCTACATATTCATTTGGTACCCTATGAATGCCTATTACACTATTTTTCTTCTCTTTATAAATTTTAATTAACTGGCTTAAAGCGGTTTCTTTATCAGAAACTACAATATCATCTGGTAAAAGTACAGCAAAAGGTTCATTACCAATAAATGTTTCACCTAATTTTATCGCTTCACCAAGCCCTTTCGCATATGGCTGTCTTATATAATGAATTTGAATCTTAGGGACAGTAAGCTCTTTTAACAGATGCGATTTTTTCTCTTTTTCCAAAAAAGCTTCCAATTCTAATGATTGATCAAAGTAATCAACTATTAAATCCTTTCTGCTAGAAAGTACAATTAATATTTGCTCAACACCCGACTTCACAGCCTCTTCCACAATATAATGAATTGCCGGTTTATTACCTATAGGAAACATTTCTTTTGGAATTACCTTTGTAATTGGAAGGCTCCTAGTGCCATAACCAGCTGCTGGAATAATTGCTTTTTTAATCACTAATCTTCTCTCCTTCAATTGTTTATAACAATGTATTCAGCACCCTCTGTACCTGCGCATAATGAAATTAAAAGAGGCCTTTACCTTCTGCCTACTTTCATTGCTTATATGAATAGGCCCTTTTACTTGTCACCAATTTAACTTGTCCATCAATATACTGTTACAACTAGTACTAAGTTTAGAAAGGTGATTAGCATATGAAGATATGTATTATAGGCTCTGGTTATGTTGGTATTACATCAGCAGCAGTATTAGCAGACTTAGGTCATGATGTGATATGCGTAGATAAAGATCAAGATAAAATTTACTCTCTCCAAAAGGGAGAATGCCCCATTTATGAACCAAATTTAAAAGAACTTATTCATAAAAATCGAAAACGATTACAATTTAGTTGTGATATTGATAGCACTATTCGACAATCGCCCATTATTTTTATTGCTGTAGGGACTCCTTCTACATCAAGTGGAAAGACGGATTTAAAATATATCTATTCTGTTATCGATCTACTAGTTCCAGCTATAACATCATATAAAACTATTATTACCAAAAGTACAGTTCCACCGGGTACAAATCAGCAAATATGTGAAAAGCTTATTAAATCTGGTGTTTCATCATCCCTATTCAATATTGTTTCTAATCCTGAATTTCTTCGTGAAGGTTCTGCTGTTCGTGATATGCTCCACCCAGATAGAACTATTATAGGAACCCAAAAAGGTGACAAAAAGTCGTTAAAAATTATGCAGAATATATATAAAGGAATTAGTGCTCCTTTTGTTTGTACTGGTCTAAATGAAGCAGAGATGATTAAATATACATCCAATGCATTTTTAGCTACAAAAATATCATTTATAAATGAAATCGCTCGGATTTGTGATGCATATAACATTGACATTGTTGAGGTGGCAAAAGGAATTGGCCATGACTTTCGAATTAACCCTCATTTTCTTCAGGCGGGACTGGGATATGGAGGATCATGCTTCCCAAAAGATTTACATTCACTCATCTATACAGCAAGTGATAAACACGTAGCGGTTCCTATTTTACAAGCTGTACAATCCATTAACTCCACACAAATAGATCTCTATGTTGAAAAGATTCAAAAAGCTATAAAAAATCCCTTTTCAAAAAAAATAACGGTGTTAGGAATTGCATTTAAGCCAAATACGGATGATATTCGTAGCTCCCTTGCCGTAATACTTCTTGAAAAATTAATTCCTCATGGCTATGATCTACATGCTTATGACCCCAAAGCTCTTCTTCCTCCACATTTAAAAAGACAAGTTACACAGCATGATAACCTAGAAACTTCAATCACAAATTCCGATTGCATTATTATCGCAACGGAATGGGATGAATTTAAAACACTTAATTGGAAACAAGTCAAACAAGTTATGAAGGGACGCACAATCGTAGATGGACGCAATTGCATTGAAAAAGATGAAATAGAAAAATACGGATTACAATATATTGGAGTGGGTCGGTCATGAAAATACTTGTAACAGGAGCCGCTGGTTTCATTGGCTCACATTTGTGTCAAGCGTTACTTAAAAATAGTGCATATCATGTAGTTGGAATTGATCATTTCATCGGTCCTACTCCAGCCACTTTAAAGACAGATAATATACAATCTCTCGAATTGAATTCACGTTTTCAATTCATACAAGAAGATATTTTAAATATAGATTTATCAAAACTATTACAAGATATAGATGTTGTTTATCATCTAGCTGCTATTCCTGGTGTGAGAACAAGTTGGGGAAAAGATTTTCAGACTTATGTTTCAAATAATATAATAGTTACACAGCAGTTGCTTGAATCCTGTAAACACATAAAATTAGATAAATTTATTCATATATCAACATCTTCTGTTTACGGTGAAAAATCTGGCGCAGTTTCTGAAGATTTATTACCTACCCCCCTATCTCCATACGGTGTTACCAAATTAAGTGGTGAACACTTATGTCATGTTTATCACAAAAATTTTCATATACCAATTGTTATTTTAAGATATTTCACAGTTTATGGGCCAAGACAACGTCCTGATATGGCATTTCATAGATTAATTAAACAACTTTTAGAAGATAAACCTCTCACAATATTTGGTGATGGAACACAAACACGCGATTTCACCTATATTGATGACTGTATACGAGGAACGGTGGCAGCTTTAGAGACCAAAAAAAGTATAATAGGTGAAGTTATCAATATCGGTGGAAAGGAACAGGCTTCCATTTTAGACATCATTTCTATTTTAGAAAAAATATCAGGGAAATCAGCAACCAAAAAATTTCTAAAATCAGTTCCTGGGGAACCGAAGCAAACATGGGCAGATATATCTAAGGCCAATACATTACTGCAATATTCTCCAACAGTTTCTCTATCCGATGGGTTGGAAGCAGAATTTCATTATATAAAACAACTATACAAAGGAGATTAGTTTATGAAAATTGCATATATTTGTACAGAAAAATTACCATCTCCAGCAATTAAAGGTGGAGCAATTCAAATGATGATTGATGGGGTGTCCCCCTATATAAGTCAAGATTATGAACTTACTATTTTCTCTATTTCAGATCCAAGTCTTCCAAATCAAAAAACACAAGATAATGTCAATTACGTGTATTTACCTCAAAAAGAATATGAACAGCATGTTATAAGAACACTCCAAACCAATGCCTTTGATATTATACATGTCTTTAATCGCCCTAAAAATATACCTCTATATAAACAAGCTTCCCCACACAGTAAATTTGTATTAGGTCTTCATAACGATATGTTTGCTGAGCATAAACTATCCATTTATGAAGGCAATCTTATTCTTGAAATGGTTACCGCCATTGTGACCGTTAGCAACTATATTAAACAAACTGTGATTGAAAGATTTCCACAAGCTGAAGAAAAGATTTCTATTGTTTACTCTGGTGTAAATTTAAAACAATCCCCCTCCATCTGGACACCAACAGGACAAAAGATAAGAAATGCATATCGTACAAAATACGGTATCCAAGATAAAAAGGTGATTTTATTTGTTGGTCGATTATGCAAAAATAAAGGACCTGACTTACTCATTCATGCTATGAAGAAAATTATTCAAACACATAAGGATACGGTACTTGTAATTGTTGGTGGTAAATGGTTTAGTGATAACCGAGTAAATAAATATGTTAAAAGACTATATAAAATGGCTAGGCCAATTAAAGAACACGTAATTTTCACCAAATTTATTCCTGCAGATCAAATTCATAATATTTTTCTAATGGGGGATATATTTATATGTAGCTCACAATGGAACGAACCATTGGCACGTGTTCATTATGAAGCAATGGCTGCTGGAATCCCAATTATTACAACAAACCGTGGGGGAAATGCTGAAGTTATAACAGATGAATATAACGGCTGCCTAATAGAACAGTATAATAATCCAATGGAGTTTGCCAGACTTGTCCACGCTTTGCTATCCCAACGAGAATTTGCACAATGGATTGCTGAAAACGGAAGAAAGGTTGTAGAAGAAAACTTTACATTTAAACATACAGCCACAAAACTTGATCAGGTATATAAACAAGTCGCTGAATCTACAAATCAACCTTCTAAAAACTTATTACGCCCTCTCAAAATTCAAATCATTTAAAATACCATTATTATCCACTTTGTTTAGGTCCACAAAATTTAAACATAGAGCTAAATAGAATTAAATATTTTTGATACAAATACAATTTTCTTTCCGTACAAAATTTTTTATAGGATAAACTCGATGGAGTAAAAATGCTACGCTAATCTTTTCCCCATTTCTTTAACCAGATGATTTAATATAACAAGGAAACAATTAAATACAAAATGACTAAAAATAATTGTTCTCGCAATTAAGATTTTTTATCCTTGATTCGGCCAAATGCAAATTTGTATACCTTATCGATTGATATGGATTGCCTCTCATTTCCTTGTGAAATTTCTCTACTATAAAATAAAAATATAGGCTAATGCCTACCTAGGGTCAATCCATTCCTATATTTAAAGGTTCACATTTTCACCTATTATATATGTAGAGAGCAAAAAACGCTTGGGGAAACCAAGCGTTTTTAAGTATCAATTATTTTATGCGTCTTCTTCTTCGCCCTCCTCGTCTTCTTCGTCTTCTTCGTCTTCTTCGTCTTCTTCGCCTTCGTCTTTTTCGTCCTCTTCTTCGTCTGTAAAAGTAATTTCTGTTTCATCAACATATTGAATTTCAACCTCTACACCATTATGCATGCCTGATTGTATTACTTCAGCTAGAGATTTTAGAACTTCTTGTAAATCATCACCAGGATTAACACTAAAGCCATTCTCAACATCTAGTTTTATTTTTGCTCTTTTCACATCAGCCATTTACCTAACTCCTTTCATATAGATTTATATATACTATGTTGAAAGAGTATAAAAAGATTAATATATTTGCGGAAGTTTCATTAATCGTTCTCCTTAGCGTTATTTACCAATTTTGATACCCATGGACCTTTTAATGGATGATCAGGAGTAATAATAGTGACTTTTATTTTTGGCTTTTCTATTTGCGTTAAAACGATCTCATTTAATTCCTCACTTTGTTCTTCCAGCTCTATTACATCTTGAATCTCTTTATCTTGTACGTCATCAATCATTGTAGTTTTTGGTGGTAACTTCTCTTCTAAATCTAGCAATCCGATTTTGGGCAACTCCTCTAATTCCACTTCCTTAATAATCGCTAAATTCTCTAGCACCGAAGATTCATTTAGTACAATATTTTTTTGCTGCTCATACTCTGACAATTCCCATCCCATTGGCCCAGGTGGAGAAAATACAAATTTCTCTAAATCTAAAATAGGGATTACTATCTCTTCTTGTTCTGAACTCATTTTATTTCCCCCCACTATTGCTCTTGATTTCATGATAAATATCAGAAAAATTCCGTAAAAATTCTTCCTTAGAATCTTCAAGTGCAATAATATTTTGCAATGCCCAAATATACTTTTCGTCAGACCACGAACGCTTTTGTCCTAAATAGTATTTATGTGCAATTGAACAGAATAAGTGAGGAAACGATAAATCAGTCCAAAGAACACGAAATTGTTTTTCTGAAAAGGAATTTTCCGAATTATATGCACTCAACATATGAATAGCTAAATTAGTATCCCAAACTGACATTTTTTTCATTACTTTATTTAAAATAATACGTAGGTCCCTCACTGGTAAATCACTTGTAATAGAATGTAGCTCTTTCATAAACATAGCATCATCTATTTCTGTAAACCTCGCTAAGGTAAAATCTTGCTGACAAAAACTATTAGATGCAATAACTTCTTTTGTCCATTGGTCATAATATGGATCATTTAGTTCTTGTAATGCTTTCTTTCCACGTGCTAACATCTTATCAACATACTCTAAAAACATAGTTGAAAATACATCATCTGGAAAGGAAAGTGCAATTCTTTTGTTTCCTTCTAACTCTTGTAATTTCCATCTATACAATTTATGCCATTTTCCTAATCTACTCCGAATTTTACTTTCTTTCATCGGAATATATCCTTCCGATGCTTGATGGAATTTACCTGCATATATTAGTACCTTCTCTAATTGTTCTTTATTATAATAAATGACTTCTTTCCCTTGATGCTTATCATATAGTACATACGCATACTCATTAGATCCAATACAAAAGCCCCCTCTTTTTGTTTTATGAATTTTTGTAATTGGCAATCCATTTTGAAGGAGATGTAAATGTGCTCCAGCAATAAATAGCATCCTTTTGGGGTGCATTTGTGCTTGTTTTAATATTTTTAATCCTTCTTCTGTTTCAACTTCCCACATTGTTCTCCCACTTCTGCTTGATTGTAAAAAAATATTACTTATTTCAAATGGATAAAAGCTAAGGACCTTTTTTAAATGTTCACTCTCTAATCCAGTTGTTTCTTCCACCTTTAATCATCCCCTTCTTAAAATTTATAAGATTTCCCCATACACTTTCATTAAATCCTTAGCAACTCGGTTCCAATTAAATTCTTTTTCAACCTTACTACGTCCATATTTCCCTAACTGTTTTCTTTTATTTTCGTTATTTAAAAGATTAATTATCTTTTCTGCATATGCATCAGGGTTTTCAAAGTCATTGACAATATATCCATTTTTTCCTTCTTCAATTACTTCAGGATTACCACCTCGGTTACTCGTAATTATTGGTAAACCTGCTGCCATTGCTTCATAATGCACCCTAGCAAGGGGCTCTTGCCACTGTGAAGAGCAAACAAAAATATCTGACATAGCATAAAGTGTTGAAATATCCTTTGGCTTAACAAATTTAATAAAGACTACATGTTCTGGAAACATAGCGCCTAAGGTATATAAGTGTTTTACATAATTATTTACATTGTTATCTCCAAACCATTTTGAACCAATAAAAACCATTACAATGTCTGGATTTTCCTCAATTATTTTAGGAAGAGCTTGTAGCAAAATATGAGGACCTTTTACTTTACTCAAGCGTCCAACAAATAAAACTATTTTTTTATTTTGTAAATCCAACTGTTTTTGCACATGACTTTTAACTTTTGTTCCATTCACTGTCCACGAAGGATAGTACTCATTTACATCTACACCAGAATATACTGTTCTCGTCTTTGCTTTTGCAGCTTGAAAGCGCGAGGTAATTGTTCTTCCTATATAATCACTAACTGTTACAATTTTTGAAACAGCTGCAATACATGCTTCTCCCTCTTCATCACTTATCTTTTCATATGCAAACATTTCATTATGCACACTTAACACAAATTTCGTCTGTGGTGCTGCCTCACTTAAAATTGTAATCCACTTTGGACGATTGCATAAATGAACTACATCATATTTTTCCTGTTTCAAATGTTTAATAACATAATGGAGATATTCCTCTTCTGGAAACCGTATATACCTTACGCCTTTGTCTTTTTCTTCTGGTTTCAAATTTGGATCTGTTATAGAAATAACTGTCACATTTTTTCCATTTGAAGCAATAATGGAAGCAACAGAATCTATATAAATTTGAATAGCTCCACCTCGTACAGCTGGTACAGGTAGCTTTTCAGTCGAAATTATGGCTATTTTCATTAAAACGCCTCCCTGTTTCATAAAAATACAACCTTCTTCATATGTTACGAAAAAAACTTTGTGTTTGTGATTTATCGACCATTTTTTCATCCTTTATTATGAAAATTAGTCAATAGTACTTTTTCTCCTTAAAGGCAAATGGCTAGAACAAAAATGGTCATGTACCATACAGTAATAAGAGAGCATAAAAGGATGGTGATATATGTGGAGAATAACAATGAAGAAGCGGTGTATACATTATCGCCCGAAGAGGAACAAAAACTAGTAGAATTGGCAGCGACAATGATCCAGCATTGGGATATTCAAGCAACTACAATCGAATTAATACAAGGTGGACAACTGGCCTTAGTATGGAAAATTCAAACTGCAGATGGACCTTTTTGCTTAAAGAGAATTCATCGCCCCGAAAAAAAAGCTCTATTTTCCATTCACGCTCAAGATTATCTAGCCAACAAAGGCATGCGTGTTCCAAGCATAATTCCAAGCAAATTGAATCAGTTGTATACAAAGCATGGTCCATTTTTATTTGTTGTTTATGATTGGATTGAGGGAAGACCATTTGAGCTTACAATGCAAGAAGATCTTGAAATGATTATGAAAGGGTTAGCAGATTTCCATGTAGCCTCTATTGGCTATAAGCCCCCACCAGGAATACCTATATTTACCAAACTAGGACGTTGGCCCAATCATTACATTAAAAGATTTCAACAGATGGAGATTTGGAAAACTTTATCTGCAACTATGCCAGATGATCCATTTTCACAGCTATACTTGGCCGAAATTGATACGTTTATTTTAGAAGCAAAACAAACGCACCAAAGACTATTGGAATCTGAATATACTAAATGGACTGATGAATTACAAACATCCCCAAATTTATGTCATCAAGATTATGGAACAGGAAATTCCTTATTAGACCCAAGTAATCAAATTTGGGTAATTGATTTAGATACGGTTTCTTACGATTTACCTATTCGAGACTTGCGTAAAATGATTATTCCTCTATTAGATACAACTGGTGTTTGGAATGAAAACCAATTTAAAATTATGATTAACGCATATGAGTCAGTTTCTCCTTTAACAGCTGAGCAGAAGAAAATTATGTTTATTGATATGTTATTTCCATACGAATTGTATGATGTAATTCGCGAAAGATATGTTAGAAAGTCGCCTTTACTTGCTGATGAACTTGCTGGGGCTATGGAATATGAAAGGATTAAGTCAAAAGCTTTAAATATATTAATAGAGGAACTTTAATACGCAATACTAAGAGTTCTAGTGTAAAAATTACCATTATTATTAATAAAGAAAATAGTTTTGTTGCATGCATCATTTTATAGTGACATAGAACTTATAAAGACGGTTCTGGTGCAAAAAGAAAATAAAGCGCATAGATTCCTAACGTTGTTCTTAACTCTTTCGGAAGAACAATCCACCCTAATTCATCTATTCTTCGTTTAACACCTGTTGACTTCATGTTAATATTTTTAGTTACTACTCACATATGAACAAGCGGATTAAATGATGTTTTTCCGGTATCATCTGCATGCAATACTACAATTAAGCCTTTGTGTAACACATGGAACCAAATCACGCTATAAAGCATTAGCGGACATTAAAAACGGCGAAAATGACTAAAATTATATAGATTTTTGGGTACACAAATGATTTTTGACCGCACGCTTCTCGTTTTTTGATTTCACAATGTCCTATAAGTATCATTAGCGGACATCATAACACTCAAAATCGGTCTTTTATATCCACTAATATATGAAATGAATATTCGCTAATACTTAATGTAAGTTTTGGTTCCGTTGCTACACAGACAACTATATCCTATCTAATGACTGTGGTTGCAATATCAAACACTAAAATCAAAACATCTTTTTATATCGTTTTAAGGATTTTATTTCCTCGTATTCCTTCATTCTCTTGTAAAATGTCGCTTTCTTCATGCCAGCCTTGTCCATGTATTCAACAGCGTTGATCTTTCCTACCTTCCATTCCTTGCTATCCTCTTGCATGTACCAAACATTAGAATTGAAATCTTTGAGATTACTGTTTCCTTAACTATAAAGAAAACGCTAAACTTCATATATACTTCTGAGGATGTTATGTAATACTAATTGGTTTTTATGATAATTATTCGTAAGTGGATAATTCACTACGCGCCTCGCCTATTGTATCCCTAGCAATTCTTAACGCTTTTAAACATTTTCCTAATTTCGCTAACTCTGTTTGGCTCGCAGCATTTCCATAGGTTGTCTTAACAAATTGCAAGTTATCCATCGCCTTTAATCAATAGTTAGAGGATATATATCTATGCCCTCTTATTGCTGATTGGTGTTAGAATTGCTGCTCCCACAAGCAGAATATCTGAAAAACACTCGTAGGGGTAGCACCACACCGCTATCAAGCTAAAAAAATACAACTACCCCAGAACAAGATTTTTTGCTAATTTGTAATAAAAAAGCTCATTTTTTCGTTTTAGGGCTGATTTGTTTTCTTAAGTTGATGGATGTGGGGTACCGCCACATCGCTATCAAGATACCAAAACAAAATACCCCATAAAATGAAAAAATACGCTATTCTTTCTGTAGAATCATAGGAAAGGATGGCGTTTTTGTATGTCTATTTCTGTATCTGATGAATTACAACTATTTGCTCAAGAAATTCAAAAATTCTTATCTCCAAATATCTTACGAGATCTTGCTAGAGATGTTGGTTTCGTACAACGAACCAGTAAATACCAAGCAAAAGATTTAGTCGCTTTATGTGTATGGATGAGTCAAAATGTCGCTACAACTTCTTTAACCCAGTTATCTAGCTGTTTAGAAGCATCGACAGAAGTGCTCATCAGTCCTGAGGGACTGAATCAACGATTTAATAAAGCGGCTGTCCAATTTTTACAACACATATTATCTGAACTACTAAACCAAAAATTGGCCTCATCTATACCTATTCCTTCTCCATATACTTCTGTTTTCAAGCGTATTCGTATTTTAGATTCAACTGCATTTCAACTTCCAGATCCCTTTTCATTTGTTTATCCAGGTGCAGGAGGATGCAGCCATACAGCGGGGGTGAAGATTCAGCTAGAGTATGATCTATTAAGTGGCCAGTTCCTGCATATCCATACAGGTCCAGGTAAACAACATGATCGAACCTACGGTTCCAACTGTGACAGCGAATGATTTATGTATCCGAGATTTAGGGTATTTTCATTTGAAAGATCTTAAACATATACAAGACCAAAAGGCTTACTATATCTCTCGTATCAAGTCGAATACACGTATTTATCAAAAAAATCCCAATCCTGATTATTTTCAAGATGGAAGAATTAAGAAAGGTACAGAGTATATTCAGATAGATATGGAGGGTTTAATGAGCTCTCTTCAACCAGGACAAACATGTGAAATAGCTGACGCTTATGTAGGAATGACTGATAAAGTGCCGACTCGTGTGATTGTTCATCGACTAACAAAAGAACAACAACAAAAACGATTACACGATCAAACTGTAAGAGAAAAAAAGAAAGGAATGAAGTATTCTGCTCGTAGTAAACGACTTAGCGGTATCAATGTATATATGACAAATACCTCTATAGATATTGTCCCGATGGGACAAGTACATGATTGGTATTCTTTACGTTGGCAAATCGAGCTTTTATTTAAAACGTGGAAATCATTCTTTCATATTCATCATTGTAAAAAGATAAAACGAGAACGATTAGAATGCCATTTGTATGGGCAACTGATTGCCATTTTACTTTGTTCTTCTACCATGTTTCAAATGCGACAATTGCTTCTTATGAAAAAGAAACGAGAACTGAGTGAATATAAGGCCATATATATGATTAAAGATTACTTTCTTCTTATTTTCCAAGCTATACAGAAAGACACCCAAGAGCTATCAAAGATTTTAATTCGCCTGTTCAACCTCCTACAGCAAAACGGGAGAAAATCTCATCGATATGAGAAGAAAACAGTCTTTGATATATTAGGTGTCATTTACAATTGTACCATGTTTGATAATCAAGCGGCTTAAATCAAAAAATTGAAACCCATTAGGGTTTATTTCGTATGCAAATCTTTAAATTCCCTACACGTAGCTTTTAAAAAAAGAAACAACCTCTACTATAATTAACGTTTTATGGTCTTAGCTTGATAGCGATGTGGCGAGACCCCTTTTAAGGTAGGAATTTTAAATTTATATTTTTAAATATTTGAATGTTTTAAAAACAGTCTGATCTATACTAAAATGAATATGATATGAAAGATTGCTGATATATTTGCTATTGTAAAAGTAGTATTGATGGAATTATGTTGGTTCAAGTTAAAGCAAAAGACATCTATTAAGG
>NZ_JBEUTW010000190.1:0-31921 GCF_040492675.1 Bacillus sp. AP50 | reverse complement strand
ATACTATACAAATCGCTATTTTCTTTTATTATATACTAAATTTTATCATCTTTTGCGGGAATTTAAATAAAAAACTGTCGAAAAAGCGAATAATACGTTTACATTTTGTGCTATTTTGTCATATATTTAAGTATCCAACACAATTGCCATATCTAACATTTTTTGATTGATAATTCAGAAAAAAATCACTTCACAGTAAATTCAACGGAATAAAAATAAAATCCTGCTCCAAAGAGCAAGATTTTATAGTTTTATAACATGATGTTTTCCATCCCAAGAAAAAGGGTTTTCCATTACACGATCAACGAAATCCAAACCAAACTGATTTAAATAATAACATACATTCCACACACGTTCTTGCGGCGCACCTAATGGACGAAGTGCGAATTGTATACGGCGGAATTTATTTAGCTGAACCTCATACTTTTTCTCAACATTTCTTTTCAACATTCTTTCCAACAGTTCAATTTGTTCATTAATTTTCAATTCGTTTTTCCCTGCAAACGCACCTAACCCTGGCTCTATTTTCTTTACAAATTGCTGTAAAGATGTATGAATATCGGCAATTTCTTTTTTCGCCTTTTCAAAATGATCATCAATCGGTTCCTCTATTTGATTAAACAACCAGTTTTCACGCAGTTTATCGACATCATTTAAAAACGGATCAATTTCTCTCAATTGCAGATCGAATAAATCTGTCGCTATATCTCTCTCCACATAAGTAATTGTAAGACGAGGAACGACAGGTGGCATTTGAAAACCGACAGTATGGAATACTTGCTGTAATTCACTCCAATAAGCTAATTCCCCTGGACCTCCAATAAATGCGAGCGTAGGAAATACATACTCTTGCATAAGAGGACGTGTTACAACATTATTACTAAAACGTGCCGGATTTCTCTCCATCTCTTCAATCAACTCTTCATATGAAAAGGAATGCGCCCCATCCTTTCCAACAAACTTACCTTGATGCTCTTCAAGCAATACTCGTTCATTATCTATTTCCATGAATATATGCACTGCATGAGACTTCGTTTCAATAATCGGTTTGTATCCTAGTTCTTTAATTACTTCCTGCTGATTACGAAGGCCCTCTTGTACCTCTTTATACTTACTTATAATTCGCTTGAAAAATGGAATTTCTAACTTTCTTAATTCAGGATGATGTGAATCAACAAGGATTAAACCAGAATTAGCAAAGATTTTCGTAATAAGATGAGCAAAGAAATCTACATACGTATTCGATTTTTTCAAAGCATCATCAACAAATTTTAATACATCTTTTGTAAAATTTGTTTCTGGGTATGTTTTAAAAATCTCTTCAATCCAATTTCTACAATCTTCAACAGAAAGTTCAGACTCAGAAGCACTTGCCTTTTTCGGATTACGGTCATAAAAAATAGTTTTTTTCATCTTTTTATTTTTCGCTACAAAAGTATGATTAATCTCATCCATATCATGGTCTTCACCCGCAATCCAGAAGACAGGGACAACTTTAACTCCTAAACTTTCTTCCTTTTCCTTTGCAAGCTGTAAAATTGAAATAACTTTATGAATTGTATAAAGCGGTCCAGTTAATAACCCCGCTTGTTGTCCAGCTATAACAACATATGTATTTTCATCTCCAAGCGCTTTTACATTTTGAAGTGTAGATTCTCCCGCTTGTAATTTTGTATTATATTCTAATAAATGCGCTACTAAATCTTGGCGGAAAAACTCCCTTTCACGCAAATCATGTAAACGTTGTTTAAAAGCATCTTCTGTTAACATATAATCAAAACATGACTGTATCTCTTTTTTACCGTTCATATAGTCCGCTACAATACCTTGTTGCGGAACAGAGATTTCTTTTATCTCCATATAATTCTTCCTTTCGTATCCAGTTCTCTCACCAATCCACATTGTAGTCAATGTTTCACGTAAAAGCAAAGAATAACACTTATACTCTTGTTTCTAAACCTTTTATTGCATCGAACAAAAATTGAAGTGTCGGAACTGGTCGTTGCTGTTTCTTAGCTTCTTCTAATACATATCCAACAATCGCATTAATTTCCGTCTGTCTACTCGCTCTTACATCCGCTAGCATAGAAGATGTATTACGAGACGTTCCTTCACACACATTTCGTACCATTTGCCATACCATTTCTTTTTCTCCTCTAATAAGAAATGCTGCCTCCTGAAACACTTGCTCCATCATTTGATAAAAAAAACGATTCGTGATTAATTCACCATTCTTAACTCCCAATAGTGCTGTCAACGGATTGATACATACATTTACTACTAATTTTTTATGCATAATCTCTTCCCAATCCATTTCTATTTGAACTGGAAAATAAGCAACAGGAAAATAATTGAATATTTTTTTAAAATGTATAGATTGACCACAAACCACTCCAAATTTTGTTACCCCTATCCCAGTATGATGAACGATATGCCCTCCCTCTTTTTTCGCACCATGTTCTACAATACCAACAGCTATATTTTTACTCCCTATGTTCAGCATCTTTTGAAGATGCGACATTCCGTTTTGCAAAAAGATTAATGATGATGCCCCTTCCACAAACGGTAGTACGTCATCTATATGATATTGCTTCACAGCAATAAATATATAATCTAAATTTTGCGCTACCATACTTTCTATCGGTAAAACAGATGGATATACTGTTTCACATCTTCCATCTCTAATACAAGTTACACCTGTTTCATTTAATTCTTCAGCTTGCTTAGCTGTTCTTGTAAACAACGTAACATCTTGGTTATTTTTTTGTAAATAAAATGTATACAATAGACCAATAGCACCTGGTCCGACAATTCCAATTTTCATTTTCACACAAGGAATTCACACTAAGTGCCCTTGCCTTCCCCCCTTTATATCTTTTTAAAGCACCTGAGCACGCCCTATAATTCCGCTGTCCTCTGCCCAACAAATATACTCTCATTTTTCACTATGTATGTACCACCTATTAATACGCTTCTACTCTTAGTTTAGCAAATCCTCAAAAAAATAAAAAAAGAAATATACTATCTTCTTCATAAAAATAAAAAAATGAGTTATACTATTATTATAAATATTTTTACTTTTCTGCATTCAACGAGACAAGAAAAGGATGTGATGTAATGGGATTCCCAAAAGTTGAGCGCTTGCTCATCAATTATAAAACGTTAGATGAATTCAAAAAATTTAAAGGGTGCGGAGCCCAGGAACTATCTATGCTGGAAGAATTACAAGCAAACATTATTGAAAACGACAGTGAATCTCCATTTTACGGTATTTATTATGGCGGATCACTAATCGCACGTATGAGTCTATATATGAAAAGAAACGGCGGAGAACCATTCGAAATTACAGGTCCCTACCTAGAACTTTATAAACTTGAAGTATTACCAACTTTTCAAAAACAAGGATTCGGGCAAATGCTTGTAAATCATGCGAAACAAATGCAATTTCCTATTAAAACGATAGCACGTATTCATTCAGCTGGTTTTTGGGATAAATTAAATTTCAACCCCGTATCAGTAACTGATGGAGATTTTTATATTTGGCATCCAGAAGCAAATTTGAATGCGGTTACAAACGAAGAATCGGCTTAAGAAATAAAAAACAGCTGTATAACAGCTGTTTTTTTATTTCTTAAGCTTCTCTAACTTCTCATTCGAGCGAGCATTGTTTCTTTCCGCTACCATTACACTTCTTTTTTGATCGATATAATCAAGTAGTGTTCTATACTCTTCTTCATATACTGATAATCGCTCCAGAAGACGCTCTCTTTCTGTTTGTAATGATTCAACTTGTTGTTGCAACACCGTTAAAGAGTTTTCATCTTTATAATTTTGCAAGAAATCAATAACATCATTCAACGTAATTGACGTAGGTTCTAACACCTTTGTCTCTTTCACTTCATAATTTTCTACTTTACGAAGTTGCTTTGCTTCCTCAATACGTTCTTTATATTGCTTTCTTACGTAAGAATTCCATCTAAACCCACATGCTGCTGGTGTACGAGATAAATTTTTCCCCACTTCCTTAAAGGCAGAAAGTTGTGTTCCACCTTCTCGAATATGCCGGAGTACTACTTCTGCCAGAAGCAAATCTTCATCATCAGTCCAAGCATCTTGTCTTGTTGTCGCCATCTCTCTAGTCCTCCCTATGCATTTTTTATTAAGCATATGCAGTTACTAGAAAAGATAGAATACAACAACTAAAGATTAAGACAAAAAAATAAACGCAGAAGATATCTTCTGCGTTTATTTTCCCGCAATTACTTGCTGATTACTTCTTTACCTTTGTAAGTACCGCATGCTTTACATACACGGTGAGCTAATTTCGCTTCACCACAGCTTGGGCACTCTACCATACCAGGTACTGATAATTTGAAATGCGTACGACGCTTTCTTTTTACTGTTTTAGAAGTTCTTCTAAAAGGTACAGCCATTCTTCCCACCTCCTTAAAAGAAATAGTTATTTTCATATGAAGGCCTGAACCAGTCTTCCGATTATTTGTCAAAAAACTTTGCAAGTCCTGCCAATCTTGGATCAACAGTCTTTTCTTTGTCTTCTTCCGAAATCACTTGCCAGTCTTGACCTTGCGTCGGTGCTCCACCAGAAACATCATCACTGAAAATTTGCATTGGAATCTCCAAAAGTATATTTTCCTTGATTACGGGCAGTAAGTCAAGTACTTCTCCTTCTAAAGAATGAATTTCAGCTTCAGTTTCAAATTCTTCTTGTGAAGTTTGGAACACCTCAGTTGTTTTAATGTCAAATGGTAATGTCACATCTACTAAAGAGCGAGAACATGGTAAAACCATGCTTCCAGTTATATGTAGATGAAACGTAAACTTACCGGAGCCAAAATCAACTCTTCCCGTTACATGAACAGGATTAATTTCACGAATATCTTTCTCGACCTCTTTTAGCTCACTTACATCTACCATCTCATCCAATGTCAATCCTTTATTTCTCAATTTATTCAATTGATGGATGGACCATTTCATATCATATCACCTCAAGGCAACAAACAAAATTATAGCTAGCCATTTTATATTTGTCAATGTTTTTTCTTTACACTATAATGGAGTCATCATAGTAAATAATATATAGAGTATCACGTTTTTCAAAAAGATGCTACATCGAAAGGAGAGATTACCATAAAAGCTGGTGGTATTGTTGTTGAATATAACCCTTTTCATAACGGTCATCTTTATCATGTGCAACAGACAAAAAAGTTAACACAATCCGATATAATAATTGCCGTTATGAGTGGTCCTTTTTTACAGCGTGGTGAGCCCGCACTCATTTCCAAATGGTATCGCACTAAAATGGCCTTAGCAAACGGCGTAGACCTTGTTGTAGAGCTTCCATACGTCTTTGCAACACAAAAGGCTGAAACCTTCGCAAATGGTGCTATTTCCATTTTAAATGCCCTACGTGTTTCTGAAATTTGTTTCGGTAGTGAGGATGGACAAATCGAAAATTTTTATAATACCATCTCCGTACAAAAAAACGAAGATGAGACTTTTAACTGCCTTGTAAAACAATTCATGGACGCTGGTAATAGTTATGCAAAAGCAACATCGGATGCTTTCTCACACATTTTAACATCTGAAAAAAACATAGATATGTCACAACCAAATAATATTTTAGGCTTCCAATATATGAAAGCAATTCTGTCACAAAATAGCTCTATACAAGCTCAAACTATAAAAAGATTTGCCTCTCATTATCATGATGAAACATTTAATGACCAACATATTGCAAGCGCGACAAGCATCCGAAAACAACTCTTTAGCGAAGAAGGATCATTTACAACAATTGAACCTTTTCTCCCACAGGCAACCACTTCGCTTTTAGCAAATTACAAACAAAACTACGGGATATTACATAATTGGGAACAATACTTTTCATTTTTTAAATATAGACTCATGACGATGTCTCCAGGGGACTTACGACATATATATGAAATAGAAGAAGGTTTAGAGCATCGTATTTTATCAAAAATACAAAACAGTTCCTCCTTCTATTCATTCATGGAAGCATTAAAAACAAAACGTTATACATGGACTAGATTACAAAGAGCTTGTACACACATTTTAACAAACACAACAAAAGAGGAAATACGTAGCGCAAATATAGAACAACACGCACCATATATTCGCCTGCTAGGTATGTCACAAAAAGGACAAACTTACCTTTCAAAAAACAAGAAAAAAATCGAACTTCCAATCCTTACTCATACAAAAACATTCGACCATGCCGCTTTAGATATAGAGAAAAAAGCAAACTCTGTATATTTCTCCATCATGCACGAACCGTTACGCACACAACTATTAAAACAGGATATAACACACCATCCTATTCGCTATGATGAAACAACTACAAAATTCCTATAAAAAAACCTCTCTATTTCAGAGAGGTTTTTTCCTTATCCATCTTTTCTAAATATGTTAACGCATCATCCAGCGTATCTACTGGTACAATTTTCATTTTTGTTTTAATATCCTTTGCAGTCTCAAGTGCATCTTTATAGTTCGATTTCTCCGCACCTTTTTCATTTGGCGCAAAGAACACTTCAGCCCCGGCATCGCTAGCAGCCACCACTTTTTGATTTATACCACCAATTGGGCCCACTTCTCCTTTTTCATTAATTGTACCTGTTCCAGCTATTTCATGTCCTTTCGTTAAGTCTTCTTCCACAAGTTGATTATATATTTCTAATGTGAACATTAAACCTGCGGATGGTCCACCAATTTCATGAGAATTAATTTTCACTTTCGGATCGACCACTAATTCTCTTTCCGTAACGATAGAAACACCTATGCCGACACGCCCATTCCCATTAGGAATCGTCTTTACATTTAAATTCTCTTTCAATTGTTTTCCATTTCTCATGTACTCAATACTTACAGCATCGTTTTCTTTTTTCCCTGTCATATATTCAATAAATTGCTCCGTCTTTTCAAATGTTTTTCCGTCAACAGCTATAATAACATCACCAAGCTTAAGCTTTCCTTCTGACGGCATTCCTTTTGCCACACCAGCAACTAATACACCTTTATTTTCAAAAGATACTGAGCGATTTGCACGTTTATATGCATTATAAATTGCTGCATTTTGCGAATCTTTCATCGCATAATTTTGGCGAAATTGATATTCTTCATCACTCTCACCTTTTTGCAATATTTCTTCCGCTTTCGAAATATGTGTATATTTATTAAACTGTGCCGCTATTAAATTCACCACATTTGCTGGTCCCATTGAAACCGTAACAAGCATAAAATCACCAGATTCTTTCGTTCCACCCTCAACTTGAACATAAGGCTCTAATTTGGCAGCCATTCCTGGTTTTGTTATATAATACGGTAAACGTACGTAAACAAGTAACATCGCCAATATAACCCCTATTAAGATTGCATATATAAACCGAAAACGCTTAAACATTATGTTTCTCCTTCCACTGCTCAATTAATAAATAAATATTTGAAACATGTTTTTCTGCTTCTACTTCTCCAACTCGAATAATGTCTTCAATGTTTGTAAAAGCACGTGAACTAAATTGCTCTACAGCTGGTCGCATCATTAAATCCGATGCAATTTGCCGATTCATTACAAGCTCATGCTGCATAATTTCAATACTTTGCATGATTACGTCATAAATGGACGTAACATCGCCATTCACCTTAATTGGAGATACATCAACAGCGATAACAATATCGGCCCCTAACTCTTTCACAACCGATACTGGGATGCGATCAATGACTCCACCATCCACTAATAATCTTCCATCTATTTTTTCTGGTACAAACACTCCAGGAACAGATATGCTAGCCCTCACCGCATCTGCAACTGGCCCACTTGTAAAAACCACTTTTTCCCCCTTCAATATGTCAGTAGCCACAACAGCCGTCGGGATATCTAACTCTTCTAAATTTTTATTATATGTAAACATTTTAATCATATCTTTGACACGTTTTCCAGCAATAAATCCCATTTTCGGTACCGTGAAATCTAAATAATACTTCCGCTTAAAAACAGATGCTAATTTATACAATCTTTCAACGTTACTACTTGCCGCATAAAACGTACCTATTAGCGCCCCCATACTACTTCCTGCAATCATGTGAATAGGGATACCAGCTTCCCTTAAAACCTTTATTACACCAATATGAGCAAACCCTTTGGCTCCTCCAGACCCAAGTGCTAAACCAATCTTTGGTTCTTTCATTTTTCTCACCCTTTAATTTTTTTCATTCCTTTTTCATACTTATGGTCTAAATTCACTACGTATCCACGTATACTGAAATGAACGTTTTTTGGGACAAAGGGGGATTTACTTACATGTATGAAAAATGGAAAACCGCTTTCCTTACCATATCAACGCTATTTTTAACCTTTTCTCTTGTACTCCACCCCCAAGCCGCTTTGCAAGCTTCTATTCGCGGGTTAAATATATGGTGGGAAGTTGTATTCCCTTCACTACTACCGTTTTTCATCATTGCGGAACTTCTAATTAGTATCGGTGTTGTAAAATTTATTGGCGTTATATTAGAACCACTCATGCGCCCACTTTTTCGCGTTCCAGGGATAGGCGGATTTGTTTGGGCGATGGGAATGGCTTCTGGTTTCCCTGCAGGCGCCAAATTAAGCGCTAGACTACGAAAAAGCAATCTTTTAACTCAGATTGAAGCAGAGCGCCTCGTTTCTTTCACAAATTCTTCTAATCCACTTTTTATTTTCGGTGCTGTGTCTATCGGTTTTTTTAATAATCCGAAATTAGGAATTATATTAGCCGCTGCCCATTATTTCAGTAACTTTGCTGTCGGATTAATTATGCGTTTTTACGGCGATAATACCGCTTACAAAAATAATACACACACTACAAAAAAACGTCGCTTTCAAAATCCTTTTTTAATTCTTCACGAGACACGCTTACAAGAAAAAAGACCAATTGGTAAATTACTTGGGGATGCCATTGTTTCTTCTATTCAAACATTACTTATGATTGGCGGATTTATTATTTTATTCTCTGTGTTAAATAAAATGATTACTGTATTCCACATTACAGCAGCTCTTTCTTTTATTATGCAACATATTTTATCATTCTTCCAACTAAGTACAGATTTTAGTATACCTATATTATCAGGTATTTTCGAAATGACACTCGGAAGCCAAATGATTAGTCAAATAAATGAAACACCGCTCTTACAACAAGCTATGGTAACAAGCTTCATTTTAGCATTTAGCGGTCTTTCTATTCAGGCACAAGTTGCTAGCATATTAGCTGAAACAGATATCCGATTTAAACCCTATTTTTTCGCACGAATTATTCAAAGTATTCTTGCCCCTATTTTTACATTTGTATTTTGGACACCATTTTATGAGAAAGTGAGTTCTTTCTCACCTATGCCAAAAGATATTCCTGTATTTTTATCCGAGCATCCTTCTATACTACATGAAATTTGGACATCTTTTATACATTATGGACCAATTTTTACATTATTTTGTCTATACTTATATGTTATTTTATTATTTTTGCGCACGTATAAAGAAAAACCCCGTTCACTTTAACGGGGTTTGAAACTTTTCTTTTAAAGCACGCTCTACAATAGGAGGTACAAGATCCACTACACTTCCTCCATACCTCGCAACTTCTTTTACAATACTCGAGCTTAAAAATGAATATTGGTTGTTTGTCATAATAAAAAATGTTTCAATATTTTCATCTAATTTTCGATTCATAGAAGTAATTTGCATCTCATATTCAAAATCAGAAACTGCTCGTAAACCACGTAATATTGCATTTGCATTACGCATTTTTGCATACTCTACTAATAGCCCACTATGCGAATCGACCTTTACATTCGGGATATCCTTTGTCGCTTCTCGAATTAGTTCTAATCGCTCTTCAACTGAAAAGAATGGTTTTTTTGATGAATTGTTTAAAACGACTACGTACACCTCATCAAATACTTTTGCTCCCCTTTTAATAATATCCAGATGCCCAAGGGTAATTGGATCAAAACTTCCTGAAGAAATAGCTATACTTGTCATTCTGTCCCCTCACCTTCATACTTATAAATCGATATTGCAGTAATCCCATAATTCTCAGCTCGTACTTTTACAAGCCTTCCTATTGAATTAGGTAAAACTACATCATTACCATGCTCTGCCATAATTAATCCATCACTATGTAGCAATCCATGTTGATCCATTACACTAATTAAAGATACAATTTTTTGCTCTTTATATGGAGGATCTATTAATATAAGATCGAATGACATTTCACGTTTTATTAACGCCTTTACTGCACGTTCAGCATCATTTCGATATACTTCAGCTTGTTCCTGTACTCTACAACTTTCTAAATTTTGATGAATTACTTTTATCGCTTTACTATCCCGATCAACAAAAATTGCTTTATCAATCCCTCTGCTCAAAGCCTCAATTCCAAGACCACCACTACCACCAAATAAATCAAGGGCGATACCACCATCAAAATAAGGACCTATCATATTAAAAATAGATTCTTTTACTTTATCTGTCGTTGGACGTGTTGTATTACCAGGAACCGCTTTAAGTGGGTGTCCTTTACATTTTCCTGAAACTACTCTCATCTGTTGTCACTACCTTTATTTCAATCTATCGAGCGATTATAGAAAGCCATTCCCACTTCGGTAACCGTTAACAAACCACATTCACCTAACTATAGAAAAACTCGGCCTCAAATAACCTCTCGTTATTTTTATGTATTCATCTCATCATTCACTAATATGAACCCAATATGTATATTAGTTCCACTTTATCTTTTTTATCCTATCACAAAATAAAAAAAAGAAAAATAAAAAGCCCAACATAAAATTTAATTTCATTATGTATATCTTCATTTAGATTGGACATAAATAATTATAACAACATCACCTTCGATGTTGTTGCCAACCGCGGAGAAGACTTACGTTTCCCCATAAGTTCTTCCTCCGGTTTCTCCTCTCCCTTTGCCTTCTTACTAGTACATGCTAGTATAAGAAGGGCCCTGCTATGCAGGGTTTTTTTTCTTTGTGTGCTTTTCATTTAAAAAGTGAAATGGTACAGTAAAAGAAAGAGGAGGAAAAGATATGATTCAACGCTTTATAGAACTTGGAGAAGGCTACTCTGATTTATATGAATTACTTGAAATTGCCAAAACAAATCAAGAACGTATAGCACATATGTTACAATTTGAAACGATAAAAAACGATAAAAAAGTGTGTTCGCTTGTTGTAATATTAAAACCAACTACTACTGGTGATTTCCAACCATTATACATATGTCGTGAAGGCATTCCTGTATTTGAAAATAAAAAAAGTAAACGTGTCATTTTATTTGAAGAAACGGCAGAACAACTCGGGAAAAAAGTGGCTACCTTTACTGTAAAACCATCTACAACTTTCCCAGAAAAAGAACTATTTTTCAATCATTTAATTGGTATTTTACGAATGAACAATTTCATTCCTCCGATGAAATAACACGTTATTTCAAGTGAAAAATCCCCCGCTAAATTTAGCAGGGGATTTTTTCTATTAGCTATAATCGTATTCTTTTGCTCGATCAGGACGGGAATTTTCAAATTCCGTTTTTAAATACGGGCGATACGACTGTTCTATCTTTTTCACAAAAGGAAGTTTGTTCAACTTATGCATCATATGCTCAATTTGTTCCATATCACAATATACTACAGCATATTTTAATCGTTTTGATATGTAATGTATGTTACCATATTTCCTTAAAATCTTGGCATGTTTCAATGAATGTAAATAAACAATCATACTTTGTCGTTGCCCGAACATAATCTTCTCCATCTTCTCCTTTTAAAAACATATATTTTATATTCTATGAAAACCAATCAGAAATTTATAACATTACAGGACAAACTCTGTATACGTTTTCTTCCAACTTCTAAAAAACGGGGTACATCACCCCGTTTTTTTACAACCACAACCTCCGCCAGTACCACAACCTCCACCACAGCCACCAGCATCAAAGAATGGATTTCCTGTTGGCACTTTAATGGAAGAAGACACTTCCGAACCGATTGCTACACTAACTTCGTCTAATAACTTCTGCAAAGCAGTTTCTGCTCTTTTAAAAGCTGCAACCTTATCATGTAAGTCCACAGAACGCTTTAATTCTCTCATTTTCATCGACACGGTAGTATAGTCAGGATGGTATTTTCCAAAACGCTGTACTTCCTCATACCGTTCTTTCATCGCTGTAAATTGCTGAATTAGCGTCTGAAGTTCCATATCTTCATGTAATTCTCTATAATACTTACGATAATCTTCTGCTATATCTGAACAGATAATCGCTTTTGCAAGCTGCTCTGCCTTATCTAATATTAATACGCTTTCTAGCGTCGCTACAATCATGAGAGACACCTCCGAGTATCCATCATACCACATTTAGATTAGAACTACTAATTGAAGTGACTTACTCAAAAGAAAGATATAACGTAACTATTTTTACACTATATCCGTACACACTTATACATTAATATGTTCCGCTATATTATATTTAAGAACATCCCATTTTCCACTATTTTGTTTCACATAACTAATACACGCATTTTTTAATGGTGTCTTAAATGTAATTTCATCTGGTTCAATGGCATGTAAAATCGCTTTTATCGCGTGTGAGTGAGCAACAATAATAATACGTTTGCCAAAATGAGTTGTCGCAACATCTTCTAAAGCAGCAAAGCAACGAGCTACAATCTCTTCATCTCGCTCCATACCTTCTACTTTATCCTCAGCAATCAACTCTCTAACAGCCGCAACCGGCTTCCCTGAAGCTTCTCCAAAATTCCGTTCAACAAATCGCTCATCTAATAAAATCGATTGTAATCCAACTGCCGTTGCGATTTCATTAGCCGTTTCTTGCGCTCTAATTAACGGGCTACTTATAATGATATCCCACGTTTCTTCTTGTAAAGCAGCTGCACTTTGACTCGCTTGCTTCTTACCAACTTCATTAAGCGGAATATCTTCTCGCCCCTGAATAATTTCTTGAAAATTCCAATCAGTTTGTCCATGTCGTACTAAACAAATTTCCGTCATGCTGCAACTCCTTTTTAAATAATCAACTTCTATTGTAACAAAAGTTCTGCATGACGGACATATTTTTCACTTCCAATTAGGTTGCGTTTTGTTGCTTCATATACTGAAACATATCAATCATGATCGAAGCAACGGCCAATTGATTTTGAAACTTTTCCACTTTATCTGGTATCGTTTTTTTGAAATGTTGCATCGCCGCTAACTCAAAAGCCTCTTTTTCTTCAGGATTTCGTGTTAATTTTCTATACCAGTACGGTTGCTCTCTAATATAACGAGATAAATCCTCATCAGCCTTTATAAACTCCATAATTTCTGCTCTCATCATCTTTCCCCCTAATCCTTTTGAAAGAAAAACGGGTTATTTTCTGAAGTACTTTGCTCTTGCTGCGTACGGTTACCTTGAAATTGCTGAATAACTTGTTGCACGCTCCCAATTGCACTCGTCACATTGGCTAAATGGTTCTGCATTTGTTCCACGTCCAACTTTTTAAAAAAAGAAAGCATTTGCCCCATCACATCAGCAGTTTTTTCCTCTTCAGTTCGATTATCTTTTTCTTTTTTATTTTCTTTTACCGAAGAAAACGCAGGCGCTCCATCCGGTCTATAAGTTGCCCATATTGGATCTTCTTCACCAAGTAAGTACCATTCTTCATAAAATTGTTGCCATGTTTTATGACCACTTCTAACCTCATGAACCATTTTAGGGTGATGGTTTACAAATTCTTTAAACTGTTGAACCGATGGATGTAACGGTCCTTTTGTTGTTGGCATAATCCTCACCTCTCCATGTATATCTACTATATAGTAAGAAAAAAAAGGCGCATGGTTCGCCTATTTTTAGACGATTCATGCACCTTTTTTTCTGCTATTTGCATACGGTCAGATTCCCACCTACAATTCAGTGAATACGAAGTAACTAATTAGGTGATGTAACACCCCACCGCTTACAGTTTCGCTTTATTTTCGAATAAAGTTTTGTGTATAAAATTTATCGTATACACCAACACCTAATCCTGTAAATTGTTCATTTAATAAATTCTTTCTATGCCCCTCACTATTTAACCAACCTTGCACTGCCGCAATTCCATCACTATGTTGCGCCGCTATGTTCTCACCAGCAAGTTGAAATCCTACTTTCCCGCGCTGCAAACGATCTCCTAGCGTACCTAATGTAGGTGAGTCATGAGAAAAATAATTATTGTCTTTCATATCTTTACTGTGACCAACAGCAACATCTGCTGTTTCCTGATCCCATGCTAGTAATGGTAATTTATGACGACTTCGAATGATATTTGTTAAATCAAAAATTTGTTGCATATTCCCATTTTCTACTTGTTTTATTTTTTCTGGAGTCAATGGTTGTTCTGCTATTAATTCACCTGAATAAACGAGCTGATACGGTCTTTGGCGTAATAAAGTTTCATCATCCATATAACGAACACCAACAAGCTCATGTGTAAATTGATCAAAATACAATTGCGCCCATCCATCTTCTACAGGTATTAACGGTTGTTCCATGACTTCGGTATCAGATAGCTCAAATTGATAACTATTTTTCCCTCTTTTTAATGAAATTTCATGCGAAAGCGGACTTTTTTTATATACTTCTTCATATTTTTCATTTATATAATAAGGTGGAACCTTAACTTGTTCACCAGCTGCGTATGCCGTTACAACTTTACGTTCAGAAACTCCAAATTGAACATACTGAGTTAAATCCTGGTTGTATACCCACCATTCATATCCGTATGCAGATGGCTCTATTCGAGAGGGTTCTCCCCACTTCGCTAATAGGTTTTCAGAGTCTTCACCAATCATATTTAAAACAGTGTCTGAGGAGTCTTCCTTAATTTGCTTTTTCTTTTTCACAATTTTATTTTCTTGCTTTGATTGAGATGGGGTTAATATATATTGTGAAACGAGTAATTTCCCGTATAAATCAACAGCTAAAATTAAAAATGTAATCATTACGATACGCAATAATTTCTTCAAACGATATACCTCCTGAACAAAACATAAAATTGAGATATACACAAATCCTTTTCTTTCTTTTTGTGTGTACCGTACTCTTTTCACTATATCATATTTTTGTGAAAAAAGTCTGGATTATCCCTTTTCTCTCAATATGAATTGCACTTTCTTATTATTCATACTATTATAAAAATAATGGTGTAACATTAAAAAAGGAGGTATTATATGCAATTTACAAATACGAAATTTAATGGAGCCGTCGTTGAATTAACTCTTTTAACTGAAATCATGGAAAACAACCACTTCGTACTTGCCGGACAGTGGGATTATGAACGAGTTACATACGATTATAAATTTGAAATATTAAAGGATGTTTATTATTTACGAGTGCAAGGAGTTGCTGTTGAAGGTGACATTGGCAGTAGACACGCTGAAGTAAAACTACTCCCCCCCTTATTAGGAAAACATTATTATCCTCACGGCGTTGAATATGGTGATGATGAGACTTTCCCAACGAATGTACTTCAAAAAAGCGAACAACTCCTACAAAATGTCGAAAAAGAGTTAAAAGAATTTCAAATTATTGATTAACAAAAACAAGCGCATCAATATGATGCGCTTGTTTTATTTCCCTTCCCTAAGAATGAATCGTTTTTTTTACTGGATATCCATAAATAGATCCATCTTTTACTTTAATCTCATCTTCCCAAGGGACCTTATATTTACCTTCAGCTAAATCTTTTACAAACGTATATGGATTTTCTTTCACCCCACCAGGAGTTGCTACATATCCTCTTGAACCTAGATTATATATATTATTTTCCAATCCCCATCCTAATCTAGCCTGATCTGCTAGTTCTGGATATACTTCAGCAGTAACAATCTCCCAAGGATTTCGATGACCCTGTACTAAAGTAGTCCCATCAAAATTACATACTTGTCCTTCACCAAAGTAATAAAATACACCATCATAACCCGCTAAGTTTACCGACAATGTATACATTAAATTTTGCCATGCATTTGAACGATTCGTTAGCATCCATTGTTCACTAACTTGTGTACTATATCCAGAAATACGAATTAAGACATTTGCACCTTTATAGGCCGCTTCACGAGCTACTTCAGGGAACATGCCATCATGACAAATACAAACAGCTAATTTACTTCCTCCAGGTCCATCACAAACAGGTAAGCCTAAATCTCCAGCTTTCCAAGGCTCGACTGGCACCCAAGGATTTAGCTTACGATACTTCAAAATCATTTCACCTTGTGGATCAATAATAACTGCTGTATTATATGGCTCTCCACCATCAGGATTTTTCTCCATTATTGAAAAAACACCATATACTTTAGATTCTTTACATGCCTCAGCAAATAAGTCTATTTCTGGCCCAGGCACTGTGCATAAAAATTCTTCTGTAGTCCATTTTTTTGTATTGAGCCCTTGTGTACTATATTCAGGAAATACTATCAATTCTAAACCAGGGTAACCTGATTTGGTCGAATGAATTGTTTTTATGATTTGTTGAATTTGTTTATCAATGTCTGCACGTGATTCTACTACTGGTACTGGATATTGAATTAGTGCTGTCAAAAAACCACTAATCGGCTTTACCATACTTCCACTACTACCCATTTAAACTCCCCCTTAAAATAGTTCGTGTTTATTAAAGATAACAATATATATTTGTAACTCTCTAAAAAACTTGCACTACATATGGAATTATTACGCATGAAAGCTAGTAGTAAATTTTATCTCCACTTTTAGTACACGCCTACACTAACTTAACGTAAAAAGTTAGAAAATTCAATCTTTTTAAGGTAGCTAAAAAAGAAAAAGCGCATGGAATCCCATACACTTTTTTACTTAATCTGTAAATACGGCGGCAATTGTTGCAACTGCTCCTTATCCTTTTCACGTTCTCTACGTGCCCATCTAAAGAATACATAGCCTATAATTGTACCGTACACTATTTCCTGGACAATTTTCATTATGATACCACCAGTTTGCTGATCTTGTACGACTGGCATCCAGTGCAAAAATTCTGGTCCCGTTATATTTAAATCTGATAAAGTGCCCGCTGGTACACATAGTTCCATCGCTTTCATCCAAGCAGCCGGATCCGTATACGTTGCAAATAACGGGGCTGTCGCAAAAATGATTAACGCACATGCAGGCGTTAATAATATGCCGTTAGCAAACATATAACCAAGTTTCTTTATATCACTTAACGTTTGATATTCTGGTAATGGATTTAACATCGGCCACCACATCATGATTGCTGTAAAAAACAATATAGCGAGACAAATAGGATGAGCTATTTGACTTTGTTTTACTGTATCAAAAACAACTGGTAAATGATAAAAAGAAAACAGGCCGTTAAATACAAACAACGCAATAAGTGGTTTAGCAAATGCCTTTAATATAATTTGAACGAACTTAAAAGAAGTAATGTAACGATATAACCAAATTGGTATACCAAGCAACAGTAACGGTGGAACTGCAATATACATGACTGCCATTTCAAACATATGAGCACTAAATATAATATGGCCAATTAAATCAATAGGCCCTCCCTTTACAAAATACAAAAGAACAATACCAGTCGTAAAATAAAAAATTTGCTTCTTACTTACCTTCGTCGCATTTTCAAATCGCATTCTATATGGTCCAATAATTAAGAAGTACCCAATAAGAATCGAAAGCATAAATAATAAAAAGATTGGACTCCATAAAGCCTGAAAACCAAATATCCACAAGTTACTCATTTTCACACCTGCCTTCGTAAGGTTATCTCATAATATGAAGAGGGAGCTGTGACAACACAAGCTCCCTTATTTTTCACTTTTCAAATCCACACGATTGTCATAAAAGCTAAAATTGTAATTAACCCTATTAGCAGACCAGAGTAAAGAAAGAAACTTGCTGCTTCATGTCCTTTATGACTCATATGCATAAAATAATACAATTGAAAAATTACTTGTACCACTGCTAATAGTAAAATAAACGGTACAGAGAAAATCGGACTAAAAGTTTTTGGATACGCCACTGCTACAAATGCAACTAATGTTAAAAAAATCATTAATGCAAACGTAATAACTTGATGCCTCATTTCCTCCGCACTTTTTCTCTTCCGATAAACAAGATCAACTTTAGGATTATTCGTTTGCTTTATCGCCATTGTTTATCCCACCATTCCCATTAAATATACTACAGTGAAAATAAACACCCAAACTACGTCAATAAAGTGCCAATAAATCGATGCAACATAAAACTTCGGTGCATTGTATAAATTTAGACCTCTCTTCGCATTTCTAAAGATTAATGTTAAAATCCAACATAACCCAAACAATACGTGGAGTCCATGTGTACCAACAAGAGCATAAAACGCAGAGCCAAAGGCACTACTTCTCATAGTATGCTTAAATTCATGTGTATAATGATAAAACTCATATATCTCAAATCCTAAAAACCCTAAACCTAGCAATACTGTTACTAGTAACCAAAGCTGCATTTTCTTAAAGTTAAAGTTTTTCATGTGATACATCGCATATACACTCGTTAAGCTACTCGTTAATAAAAGCATCGTCATAATGAAAACGAGTGGCATTTGGAACATCTCTTGAGATGTTGGTCCACCATTTGTAGAATTCTTTAACGCTAAATATGTTCCGAATAAGGAAGCGAACAACACTGTTTCGCCTCCAAGAAATAACCAAAAACCGACAAACTTATTTTTCCCTTCAAGGGTTGCTTTTTCAGGCTCTGCTGGAAATGTTTCATTCGTTAATTTTTCATCTACATGCATTATGCCTTGCCCCCCTTATCCTCTAAATCTTCTTTATGAATATGATACCCATGATCATCAATTACTGAACGTAGGAACATTGTGCCAAATGTAATGATTAAACCAATAATTGCTACTAATAACCAGAACTTATCTTTTCCGCCCTGCATATACATCGCACCAAATGCCGCTATAAACAATCCGAAAGAAATGACAAATGGTGAAAACGAAGGATTTGGCATATGAATATCACCAACTGGTTCCGCTGCTGTCATTTCTTTATTACCTTCACGTTTTTCAATCCAAAACGGATCTAATCCGCGAACAAATGGTAATTGTTTAAAGTTATATTCTGGTGTCGGTGCTGGCATTGTCCATTCTAATGTACGTGCATCCCACGGATCACGACCAGCTTTTTCTTTTGATACTGTTGTTTTAATTACATTGAATAGAAGAACAATCGTTCCAAGAGCCATAAACACCGCTCCGATGGAACTAATCATATTCCCCATTTCCAACCCTTGCCCTTCAAGATATGTGTAGTAACGGCGTGGCATACCAATCAAGCCAAGGAAATGCTGAATAAAGAAAGTTAAATGGAAGCCGATAAAGAATAGCCAAAACGTTATCTTTCCTAATGTTTCATTTAATACTTTATTAAACATCAGTGGCCAATAATAATGAGCTCCTGCAAGTAAACCAAATACAACACCGCCAACGATTACATAATGAAAATGTGCTACTACGAAATAGTTATCATGAAATTGATAATCAGCTGGTGCAGATGCTAGCATAACCCCTGTAACTCCACCCATTACGAATGATGGAATGAAAGCTACTGCCCACATCATTGGTGTCGTAAAACGAATACTTCCGCCCCACATTGTAAAGAGCCAGTTGAATATTTTGATACCAGTCGGAACCGCAATCGCCATTGTTGCAACTGAGAAAATAGCATTAGCAACTGGACCAAGTCCAACAGTAAACATATGGTGCGCCCATACCATAAATCCTAAAAATCCAATTAATACAGTCGCAAACACCATCGATGAATAACCAAACAATCGTTTTTTCGAAAATGTTGCGAAGATTTCTGAGAATATTCCGAAAGCTGGGAGTATAAGAATGTATACTTCTGGATGACCGAAAATCCAGAATAAATGCTCCCATATAATTGTATTCCCGCCCAATGCCGGATTAAAGAAACTTGTTCCAAATAAACGATCTAACATTAAAAGTCCTAATCCTACAGTTAACGGCGGAAAAGCGAATAATATAAGCGAAGATGTTACAAATGTTGTCCATGTAAACATCGGCATACGCATATACGTCATTCCTGGAGCGCGCATATTAATAATGGTTACAAGGAAGTTAATTCCTCCAATTAATGTACCAATACCTGAGATTTGCAAGCCGAGTACATAGAAATCAACACCATGACCTTTAGAGGCTAAAGCTAAAGATGCATAAGATGTCCATCCTGCATCAGGTGCTCCACCTAAAAACCAACTTAAATTTAAAAATACTCCACCAAAGAAAAATAACCAAAATCCGAGTGAATTCAAAAACGGGAACGCTACATCACGTGCACCAATTTGAAGTGGTACAGCGGCGTTCATAAATGCAAACACGAGTGGCATAGCTGCGAGGAAAATCATTGTTGTACCGTGCATCGTTAATACTTGATTATAAGCATCCCCAACAAGAAAAGCATTGTTAGGAATCGCTAATTGAAGGCGAATAAATAGAGCTTCTATTCCGCCTATTACAAAAAACAATCCACCTGCAATTAAATAGAGAATGGCAATCTTTTTATGGTCTACTGTCGTTAAATAATCCCATATGACAGCACCCATCCCCTGTTTTTTTGCTACAGAACTCACGTTTTCAACCTCCCCTTCGCGAATAGTCCCTCTTTACTTTTCAACTTTTAACGTTTGTAAGTATGCATTTAATGCATCAATTTGATCATCCGTTAAGTTGCCATATTTGCCAGTCATTTTGTTTCCTGGCTTCATATTTTCAGGATCTTTCAGCCATTTTTTTAAGTTTTCTTCATTGTTTTCGGCAATACCGGCAACCATATCGCGATCCGCAAAGTTTGCTAAGTTTGGTGCGATACGAGCGGAAGGTGGTCTACTATCATTAGATCCAACTGCGTGACAACCAATACAGCTTTTATTAAATATTTCTTGGCCCTCTTGCGCCTTTGTTGAAGCTACTTCTTTCTTCCCATCAATCTTCTTCATATCAGCAAGCCATTTTTTGTACTCGCTTTCATCTAAAGCTTTCACTTTAAATTGCATTAAAGAATGTGATGGGCCGCAAAATTCTGTACAAAAACCATTATAAGTGCCCGATTTATCTGCCTTTAACCACATTTTGTTCACATTGTCTGTATTTGTATCCATTTTCCCTGCTAAAGATGGAACCCAAAATGAGTGTTTAATATCGGCACCCTTCAAATTTAAATACACTTTCTTACCTGTGGGGATGACCAAATCTTGCGAAGTTACTATCTTTTCTGATTTATAAGAAAATTCCCACCAATAAAGATTCGCTGTTACATCAACAACGATAGTATCTTTATCAATATTCTTTTTCTCCATCGCACTTACATCAGCAAGTTTGAATGTATATGTAACTGTTGGAACAGCTAAGATTAGTAAAAGAATAATCGGAATAACTGTCCATATAATTTCTAGCTTGTGATTCCCTTCAACTTGCTCTGGAATATAATCTTCCTGACCTTTCTTTTGTCGGAAACGCACAATTACATATAAGAAAATAATAGTAACTACTAGTACTACTCCTACCATGATTGCACTCGCCAGTAGAAGTAAATCATATTGCATTTTTGCTACTTCTCCTTGCGGAATTAAAGTAGATTGAAAGGCTTTACCGCATCCCCCTAACAGTAAAGCCAGCAGTGAAACGAACGAAAGCAGTCGCCACTGTTTCTTCATACAAACAACCCCCACTTTCCTTGTGAATTAGATTGTACTTTATAGTTAAGTAAAGTAAATCTCAACGTAAAGAAATCCAATTATGTCGTTGTCTTAGAAGAATGTAACTACAATCATTGATACAAATAAGATTGTTAAATAATTTAGGGAATAAACAAACATTTGCACGGACCATTTGATGTCATCTTTCTTACGGAAGCCATAAAATCCTAAAACGATCCATCCGATGTTAAGCAGTGTTGCAATTACCATAAATGTTATCCCTAGTCCACTCATATAAAATGGTAGTGGTAATAAACATACTGTCCAAATCATAATTTGGCGTTTCGTAATTTCAAATCCATGAACTACAGGAAGCATTGGAATTCCTGCATTTCGATATTCATCAACACGTTTCATTGCTAATGCAAGGAAATGTGGGATTTGCCAAATAAACATAATTAAAAATAACATCCAAGCAATTGGATGGCCTAAAGATGGATCGATTGCTGCCCATCCAATTAAAGGAGGAACTGCACCAGATATACTACCTACAACAGTATTTAGTGTATACTTTCTCTTTGTCCATAAACTATATAGAACAACATATGTGAAAGCACCAATAAATCCCATTAAGACTGCCATTGGTGTTGTTAATAATAAAAATACAAAACCAAGAAGTAATATGACTAGTCCAAATGTAAGTGCAAATCCTGGTTTATACTTTCCAGTAACCGTTGGACGGGTCTTTGTTCTTTCCATTAATGGATCGATGTCTCGATCAATGTAGTTGTTTAAACAACATACCCCTGCCATAATTAATCCTGAACCAACGATTGTAAAGAATAACTTATCCAGATTGTCCATTACACTTAATCCATTAAAGTGTAATGCCAACCAAAATCCTGTAAATACAGTAAGTGTATTTGAGTTTACAATCCCCATTTTAACGAGTGCTTTTAAATCTTGTAACCGAGTTGTTTCCGGTACACTTGTAACAGCGGACTCATCATGCAGCTCACTTGTTGCATGGTTCATCACTCTAACCCCCTCTTAAAACTTTCATCTTTCTTTTTGCGCCTATTTCAAATGAAATAATTCGCTTCTATATAGCAATATTATTACAGTAGAAACATTGTTAACCCATTCTACTACTAATCTACGCCCATACTCCAATATATTAAATCATATTTCCCGAACATTTTGTGAAGAAAACATGAACTTTTTGTGTCGAATATAAAAAACTTCATTCTGACTTATCCTTATCATAACATGATGTTACCTTCTATAATAAACTATTTTGTCCTATTTAACACGTATTCTCCCCATTTCTTTTCAAAATAGCCTATTTTTCACCCAAAATTTTCCTTGCGAACCCTGTTTTTACACCTATTTTCTCTCCCTTTCCTTCCCCCTCCATTTCTTTGCTATTTTATTATTTTTTATATATCATAGGAACTAGCGCGTTTTATTCTATACATAATGGAATGAAAATATTTCGCAATAACTTCATAGCAGAAAGATGGTGAAAGAGATTGCAACGCTTTATTAAATGGTTAGCAGTCATTACAAGCATTGATTTATTAATAGTTTTATTAGGAGGCGCTTTAGTTACAAAAACAGGTTCTGGTCAAGGTTGTGGTAAATCATGGCCACTTTGTAACGGTGAATTTGTTCCATCTAATTTATCAATGGAAACTATTATTGAACTTAGCCACCGATTAACATCAGGATCAGCTGGAATTCTTGTCACTCTACTTTGTATTTTGTCCTGGAAATATTATAAACATGTGCGTGAAACAAAAACGTTAGCAATTTTATCCTTCGTATTTTTAGTTGCACAAGCATTAATGGGAGCAGCAGCAGTTGTTTGGGGACAAATGCCAGCTGTACTTGCTATCCATTTCGGTATTTCCTTAATTTCATTTGCTTCTGTCATTTTATTAACGTGTCTTATCTTTGAAATTGACCAAAAATTTGATGCACGTTCACTTATTATGGACAAAAAAATGAAATTTCATATTTATGGTGTAACAATTTACAGTTATATCGTCGTCTACACAGGTGCTTTAGTACGTCACGAACGAGCTAGCTTAGCCTGTCCAGACTTTCCTTTATGTAGCAAAAACAGACCTATGCCAACTCAACTACATGAATGGGTTCAAATGGGCCATAGAGTTGCAGCGATGTTAATTTTCGCTTGGATACTATACGCGATGATTCTCGCTATTCGCCATTACAAGCAGCAATCTGTAGTATATTGGGGATGGATTATTTCATTTATCCTTGTTACACTTCAAGCTGTAGTAGGAGTTTTAGTTGTATTTACAAACGCTAGTTTAGCAATGGCATTGTTACATTCTCTATTCATTTCTTGCTTGTTTGCCGTACTATGCTATTTAGTTATGCTAGGAACAAGAAGTAAAGTGAATGCCAAAGAAGCCGAATCAACTTCTAAACAAACAAAATAATTTAAAACTAAAATCCCTTGCCAATTCGGCAAGGGATTTTTTGCAATAAGAAAAGAGCTGTATTCACACAGCTCTTTTCTTATTTTAGTGATCTAATTCAATAAGTAAATCACCCGTTTGAATCGCATCACCATCGTTAACATATACTTTCTTCACTTTACCATTGAACGGCGCTTGAACTGTCGTTTCCATTTTCATCGCTTCTGTAATTGCCATAGAATCGCCTTTTTTCACTTCGTCGCCTTCTTTTACAACTACTTTAATTACCGTTCCTGGCATCGTTGCACTAATATGATTTGGATTCTCACGGTTTCCTTTCACACGTTGTGCAACTGTTGCTTTTACACTCTCGTCTTTCACGATAATTTCACGTGGTTGACCGTTAAATTCCAAGTAAAGAACACGGTTTCCATCCGGCTGAGGTTCTCCAATTGATACTAGTTTAACCATCAATGTTTTACCCTGTTCAATTTCTACATCAATTTCTTCACCTAGTCTCATACCATAGAAGAACGTCGGTGTATCAAGTACAGATACATTTCCATAAAGCTCAGCAACTTTTTCATAATCCATAAATACTTTTGGATATAAAGCATATGCTACTACATCAAAAATCGTTACTTCGCGTCCAAGTTTATGGAATAATTCTTCTTTTAACGCTTCGAAATCTACTGGGTCTAGTAATTCACCTGGTCTTACTGTTAATGGCTCTTTCCCTTTTAAAATAATCTTTTGTAATTCTTTCGGGAAACCACCGTACGGTTGACCTAAATCACCAGAGAACATTTCAACAACAGACCCTGGGAAGTCCATCGCATGTCCACGCTCTAAAACATCTTGTTCTGTCAGATGGTTTTGAACCATAAATAATGCCATATCACCAACAACTTTTGATGATGGTGTTACTTTTACAATATCTCCAAACATGTCATTCACACGGCGGTACATTACTTTCACTTCATCGAAGCGATCTCCTAAACCAACCGCCTTCGCTTGTTGCTGAAGATTACTATACTGCCCACCCGGCATTTCATGCATATATACCTCTGTATGAGGCGCATTCATACCACTTTCAAACGGTGCATAGTATTTGCGTACATCTTCCCAATAGTGAGATAGTTTTTCTAAAGAATCTATATTAACATCTGGTTGTCTTTCGTTTCCGCCTAACGCATAGTATAGCGTGTTCGCACTTGGTTGTGACGTTTGACCAGCCATAGAACTCACTGCTACATCGACGATATCAACACCTGCTTCAATTGCCTTCGTATACGTTAATATACCATTTCCACTCGTATCGTGCGTGTGCAGATGAATTGGAATCGACACTGTCTCTTTTAATGCAGAAACTAAATCATATGCTGCATTTGGTTTTAGTAAGCCCGCCATATCTTTAATACCTAAAATGTGAGCTCCTGATGCTTCTAACTCTTTTGCTAAATTTTTATAATAATTTAAATCATATTTACTACGCAGTGGATCATGAATATCCCCTGTGTAGCACATTGTTGCTTCTGCAATTTTACCAGTGTCTCGTACAGCGTCAATTGCAACTCTCATGCCCTCCACCCAGTTTAAACTATCAAAAATACGGAATACATCAATGCCTGCTTGAGCAGAACATTCCACAAATTTTTGAATTAAATTATCTGGATAGTTTTTGTATCCAACTGCGTTTGAAGAACGAAGTAACATTTGGAATAACACGTTCGGCATTTTTTCACGAAGATCTAGTAATCGTTCCCATGGATCTTCTTTTAAGAAACGATACGCAACATCAAACGTTGCACCGCCCCACATTTCCGCTGAGAATAGGTTCGGTAACATTCTCGCTGTTGGCTCCGCAATTTGATGTAAATCTTTTGTACGAATACGAGTTGCAAGTAATGACTGGTGTGCATCACGGAATGTTGTATCCGTTAAAAGTACACGTTTTTGATCCTGTACCCATTTTACTAATCCGTCCGCTCCACGCTCGTCCAAAATTTGTTTCGTTCCATTTTGGATTGGCTCTGAATGTTTTAAACATGGAATACGAGCATCTGGGAATATTGGTTTTTCTTTTTTCCCTACTCCTGGGAAACCATTTACTGTTACTGTACCAATGTAATTTAACATTTTCGTTCCACGGTCTTTACGTTTCGGGAACAAGAACAATTCAGGTGACGCATCGATAAATGAAGTATCATATTCTCCTGATAAGAAGTTTTTATGCTTTACTACATTCTCTAGGAATGGAATATTTGTTTTAATACCACGAATACGGAATTCTTTTAAGTTACGTTCCATTTTTGCAGCAGCTTGCTCAAAAGTAAGTGCCCAAGTTGTAACTTTTACAAGTAAAGAATCGTAGTACGGTGTAATAACTGCACCTTGGAAGCTATTTCCTGTATCAAGACGCACACCAAAACCACCACCTGATCGATACGCCATAATTTTTCCTGTATCCGGCATAAAATTATTTAGCGGATCTTCAGTTGTTACACGAGATTGAATTGCAAATCCATGTACAACTACTTCCTCTTGCTTCGGAACACCTACCATTTTGCTATGTAATGAATGTCCATCCGCTATTAAAATTTGTGATTGAACAATATCTACTCCCGTAATCATTTCTGTAATCGTATGTTCTACTTGAACACGTGGATTTACTTCAATAAAGTAAAACTCATCATCTTTTACAAGGAATTCTACTGTTCCTGCATTTAAATAGTTTACATTTTTCGTTAACTTCACAGCAGCATCACAAATACGCTGACGCAGATCATCTGAAAGTGATACACTCGGTGCAATTTCTACAACTTTTTGATGACGACGTTGTACAGAACAGTCACGCTCGTATAAATGAACAACATTGCCTTCTTCATCTGCTAAAATTTGTACTTCTATATGTTTAGGTTTTTCAACGAATTTTTCGACGTAAACTTCATCATTACCAAAAGCTGCTTTCGCTTCTGATTTCGCTCGATTATATGATTCTCCTAATTCCTCACTAGTACGCACAATACGCATACCACGACCGCCACCCCCAAGGGATGCTTTAATAATAATCGGGTAATCATACTTTTCAGCAAATTTTTCGACTTCTTCTAATGAATTTACTGGGCCATCACTACCAGGTATAACTGGAATTTGTGCTAGCTGCGCTTGTGTTCTTGCTTTCACTTTATCTCCAAACATATCTAAATGCTTACTTTTCGGACCAATAAAGATAATTCCTTCTTCTTCACAACGTTTAGCGAATTGAATATTTTCTGACAAGAAACCATATCCAGGGTGGATTGCATCTACATGATTACTTTTTGCAATCTCAATAATGCCTTCAATATCTAGATAAGCATCAATTGGTTTTTTTCCTTCCCCAACTAAATAGGACTCATCGGCTTTATAGCGATGATAAGAACCACTATCCTCTTTAGAATAGATTGCAACTGTTTTTAATCCAAGTTCCGAACAAGCTCGAAACACACGAATTGCAATCTCTCCACGGTTAGCTACCAATACTTTTTGAATACGTTGCAGCTTTGTCATGATTTTCCCCCTCTACTTCCCTACCACTCTAGAGATAAAATATATACACACCTTAAAAAGCGTGAAGTTCTTCACTTTCCACATTATATTATACTTAGAAAGCTTCACTTTATTTTTATCCATCATACCTTATTTTCTAACAAATGATAAGTTTTCTGTGCAATTTGTTTCACAAAAATAGTATAGCATACCTCTTCCTTTTCTAACAACTTAATTGTATATCACATTTAACTTAATGTGATATATCTTTTAACTGAAAGAGAAATTAGTACATCATATTTAAAACTACTTAAAAATAAAAAACACATCATGCTCTAAAGCACAATGTGTTTTTATTTTACAACTACAAGATGTGGTCCATTTTGTTCTCTTTCTTTCATTACACCATTCTGTTGTTTCTCTTGTCGTTTCACGTGACTAGCAATATTAAGTAGTATTCCCATTGCAAGTAGATTAGCTATTAAGGAACTTCCACCATAACTAATAAACGGTAAAGGCACTCCAGTAAGCGGTATTAATCCAGACATACCACCAACATTAACAAAAGTTTGTACTCCTATTAAACTTGCAATTCCGATTGCAATTAAACTTCCAAAAGGATCGTTACATTTTTGAGCAATCCTGAATGAACGAATAATAATAAGTAGCAAGCAAATTAAAATAATAGCTACACCAATAAAACCTAATTCTTCAGATATAATAGCCATAATAAAATCTGTTTGAGGTTCTGGTAAATAACCATATTTTTGCACACTATTTCCTAATCCTCGACCATTTAGCCCTCCTGAAGCAATTCCAATAAAAGAATTTACTAATTGGAATCCATCATTCTGAGGATCATTGAATGGATCAAGAAAAACTGAAAAACGTGCCTTTTGATATCCACTTAATTTATAATTAGCCAAAAAATATAGAGCTGGAATCCATACTATAGAAGTTAAAACAATTCGTTTAATCCATAAATTAATCCTTACTCCTGAACAAAGAAACATAATCCCTACTGTTCCTGCAATTAACAAATCGGTACCTAAATCATTTTGCTTTAAAATTAAAAACATTGCCATTCCAACAAAACCAAGTGTAAGTCCCGACCCTTTAAAAACAGGTGTATTTGTTTCTTGTCTCCTTGCAAAAAAGCGAGCTAATATAATAATAATCGATAATTTAACAAATTCAGCGGGCTGTATACCTAATATCCAACCTTTTGCACCATTTATTTCCTTACCAAAAATCAAGGCTGCTGCTAGTAAAGCAATACTCCCTAGCCCCATCGCCGATAAAATTATTCGTTTTCTCCAAAACTTATAAGGTAACGAAGCTACAATTACTAACAATACCGTTCCAATAGCTAAAGTTATTAATTGTTTTTTAAAAAAGTAATTTGCCGGCCAGTTATGCCTCGAAATCGCAACAATGGAACTAGAACTATATACCATTATTACTCCCAGCACACATAAGATAACAAGAGGAAGTAATAATGAATAATCCATTGATTTCCATACTTTTTTCATTTCATTTCCTCTTTCTGTTTCAATTTAATTATTGTTGTATTCCATATGTACATTGATTCTTCCTGCTTTATTATACAAATAAAAAGCTCAAACTAATTTAGTTTGAGCCCCCTTATTTGAACCCGTTATTGTTGTTTGTTTGTAAATGCTTCATGAAGTGCAGATAACTCACGTTCGAGCTCACCTAACATTGCTTTCCCTTGTTCTTCTGCAATAAGACCAAGGCGAACCGCAAAATCGACCTCGCGGGATAGTCCAAACATTTGTGTGTCTAACACTTCTTCATATAATGGACATTGCGGCATTGTAAGATGGTCCATTTGCACCTTAATAAGTCTTAAAATCTTCTCTGCATCCGCTTGTAGAAGGGCTAGTGCCTTTTCCTGATGATTTGCTACTGTCTCAGACGCCAAATTGATTCCCTCCGTTTCCGTCCTACTCTCCTCTATCCTATCTATTAATATTAGCGATAGTTTTAATAAATTGCAATAGAAACATTTTTTGTGACAACAGTGTCTAATACTATTATACTGAAAAGTGGGAGTATAACACAAATGGGGGAACAACAATGAGCGAAATTTTATTTATTAACGGAAAAGTACGTTTTCCAATCACTATTGATCCAACTGTTTGGATCTTTGATGATCGAAAAGTAGATTTGACAACTTACTTTGATGAAACTAGAGAAAACACGTCTGAACTAGAAACTTATTTAAAAAACACTTCAGAACATTGGGATCGCGAAATCCGTGATGGTGCCGCTTTTCCTCCAATACAACAAAGTGTGAAGAAATATAAAAAAGAACAGCTGATTACTGGAACATTTGGTATACCATTTCATCCATTTCTTGCTAACGCTGAAATTTTAGAGGACGCTACGCAAGTTGAAATTGAAACGGTAGATCATACAATGACACTTCCATTAGAAACTGTCAAAAATGCTATACTAGGCTTTTCAAAAGAAGGAAAACCATTAAAAGAAGACGGACCTGTTCATCTCTATTTCAATGATGGATCTAATCAACAAAATCCAATCCGTAACATCCGTAAATTTACAATTATTTAAAGAAAAGGAGTGAGCTTAAGCTCACTCCTTTTTACAATAAATCTGCTGCTAGTTGAGCTAAATTAGATCGCTCACCTTTAACAAACTTCACATGACCACTAATACGCTGTTCTTTAAACTTCTCTACAACATATGTTAAGCCATTATTATATTCATCTAAATATGGGTGATCAATTTGCTGAGGATCTCCCATCAATACAATCTTACTCTTTTCCCCTACCCTAGTTAATATCGTTTTCACTTCATGCTTTGTTAAATTTTGTGCTTCGTCAATGATAATGAACTGATCTGGAATACTTCTCCCGCGTATATAAGTAAGGGCTTCTACTTCAATCGAACCCATTCCAGCTAAAATAGCATCTAACTCTCCTGGCTTTTTCGTATTAAATAAATACTCTAGGTTATCAAAAATTGGCTGCATCCATGGTCTTAACTTTTCTTCTTTTTCTCCTGGTAAATAACCGATATCTTTTCCGACTGGAACAATTGGTCTTGCCACAAGTAATTTTTTATATAACCCTAAGTCTTCTGTTTGCATAAGTCCCGAAGCTAACGCAAGTAACGTTTTTCCTGTGCCGGCTTTCCCCGTTAACGTTACAAGCGGAATATCTTCACGAAGCAACAATTCTAATCCCATAATTTGCTGCACGTTTCGTGGTCGTATCCCCCATACTTGTTCATTGTGAAAAATAAGTTTCTTTACCTTCTTACCTAAGTGATCCACAATGCCAAGAGCAGAACTAGAGCCCCCTAATGCATCTTTCATCACTACAAACTGATTTGGGTAAAAAGGATGATTCGCAATTTCAGATAGAGGCAATTCACCTTTCTCATAAAAATAATCCAATTGTTCTTTTGATATATACCCTTCTAAAAAACCAGAATATATATTTTCTACTTCAATTACGCGATCACTTAAATAATCTTCAGCCTTCAAACCAATTGCATCAGCTTTTACCCTTACGAGTACATCTTTACTTACTAAAATAACAGACTTCCCGTCCTCTTTTTCCTGTTCTTCTAAAGATAGATTTTTTGCTACAGCTAAAATTCGATTATCATTTGTTTTTTCTACAAAAATATCTTGTAGTTGAACAAATGAACGATGGTTCAATTCAATACGAAATGTTCCGCCATTTTCTAGCGGGATACTTTCATGCAGCTTTCCTATTTCACGAAATTTATCTATTAACTTAGATACATAACGAGCGTTTCGTCCTACTTCATCCATATAACGTTTTTTCGAATCAACCTCTTCTAATACAACTGCTGGAATCACTACTTCATTGGTTTCAAATGAAAAAATAGATAAAGGATCCTGCAAAAGTACATTCGTATCTAACACATAAATTTTATCCAACCTGTTACCCCCTGACTCCACTTTTAAATTTGTAGAACAAGGGTTTCATCCATACAATATGGACGAACCATTGTTATAATTATATGTACCGTGTAAACGAGGTAGAATCGAAAATCATAGTCATTAAACCTTTTATTTATTCTTTATTTATTCTTTATTTATTCTTTATTTATTCTTTATTCATTTCTATTC
>NZ_JBEUTW010000189.1:0-16877 GCF_040492675.1 Bacillus sp. AP50 | reverse complement strand
GGAAAATATAAAACTAAGAATATATAGAAGTATTTTTTTAAATAAATTCATGAGAGCTCCTTTCATTGTAAAATGTTCTATGTATTTCTAATTATATGATTAAAAGGTAAATATTTCATCTTAGTTATAAAAATTCTGATTATTTAGAATGTGAATATTTCCAAGCTTGTCCGTATAAGCTAAAATAAGGTATATAGTATTTTGATGAATGTGTTAAAAGAAGATAATACGTTAGGGTGATATAAAATGTGGCGGAAGCTTACGATTATTGTAGTGTTACTTTGTTTAGCGGGATATGCAGCTTATGAACAGTTTGGTCATAAAGAGCAGGCGGTAAAAGTGAAGCAAGAAAAAAGTGAAGCTGCGATGAAAGAGATTATCGCAAGGAATGGTATTGAGATAGGGAAGAGTGCACCGGACTTTACATTAACGAAGTTAGATGGGACAAATGTAAAGTTATCGGATTTAAAAGGAAAGAAAGTAATTTTAAACTTTTGGGCTACGTGGTGTGGACCATGTCAGCAAGAAATGCCTGATATGGAGGCTTTCTATAAAGAACATAAAGAGAACGTAGAAATTTTAGCGGTCAATTATACGCCTTCAGAAAAAGGTGGGGGGGAAGAGAAGGTAAGCAATTTTGCTAAAGAAAAAGGAATTACTTTTCCTATTTTATTGGACAAGAACATTGATGTGACAACAGCTTATAAAGTAATTACGATTCCAACTTCGTATTTTATAGATACAAAAGGTGTCATTCAAGATAAGTTTATTGGGCCGATGACACAAAAAGAGATGGAGAAAAGAGTTGCTAAATTAAAATAATGGTGAAAAGGTAGAGATGGAGAGTTCCCATTTCTGCCTTTTCTTTTTCAAGTAGTAATCACTTCATGATATGATGTAAGAAATATAACCGTTTAGAGATAAAGGAGTGTATGGAGTGGGGAATGTATCCTTACCGTTAGATTATGTTGTAATTGATTTTGAAACAACAGGATTTAACCCTTATAATGATAAAATTATTCAAGTTGCAGCAGTGAAATATCGTAATCATGAATTAGTAGATCAATTTGTTTCATACGTGAATCCAGAGCGGCCAATTCCGGACCGAATAACGAGTTTAACAGGTATTACTAATTATCGCGTTTCAGATGCACCGACGATTGAAGAAGTGTTACCTTTATTTTTAGCATTTTTACATACAAATGTTATTGTGGCCCATAATGCTTCTTTTGATATGCGCTTTTTGAAAAGTAATGTAAATATGCTTGGGTTGCCTGAACCTAAAAATAAAGTAATTGATACTGTATTTTTAGCAAAGAAATACATGAAGCATGCGCCTAATCATAAACTTGAAACGTTAAAACGAATGCTTGGAATTCGTTTAAGCTCTCATAATGCATTTGACGATTGCATTACGTGTGCTGCTGTTTATCAAAAGTGTGCAGCTATTGAAGAAGAAGGGAAACGAAAAGTAAATAAGGCTATGCTTGATGAAACTGCGGTATATGAAGCGGTGAAAGAAATACTTGCATGTAATAAACGTAATGTAGAATGGCTACGTTGTATGAACGTAGGAAGTTATTTAGATATAAAAGCTTTTTATCCAGTTATGAGATTAAAGGTAAAAGGGCGAAAGAAATATGTATTAACAGAGATATTAGAAGAAGATGTGAAAGAAATATGTACAAGTTTAAAATGTGAACCGGCGTTAAAAAGTGAAGTTGGTAATACGAGAATTATGCTTAATAGCTTAGAGGATGTTATGAAATTAGAAAGTTATATTTTAGAGCAGTATGATTTTGTATTACAGGCGCTTCATGATTATAAAGAAAATGAAATGAATGCAGATGAAAAGTTGAAAGAGTATTTAAATATTATGGTATAAAAAACTCCGTGTGCAATATATTGTACACGGAGTTTTTTTAGGAGTACTAAAACATAAAATTTTCTTGCAAATCTGATTAAAGAGTTTTTTGTTTGCTCATACTATGTAATAAGAAAGCGAAGGAGAGAGGGTGAACAACATGAGAAGAAGTCGCCGTAAATCGTTTGAAGAACTTGTAAATGAAAATAAACAACAATTATTAAGCGATCGTGAGGCAATTGATCGCATTGAAGAGCGCATTGAAAAACGTTATGAAATGAAACTTTTTAAGCAAGCTGAATAATTCTTAACACTAGTACGATACTAGTGTTAAGGAGGCGATAGTAATGGGTAATCCGAAAAAAAATTCAAAAGACTTTGCACCGAATCATATTGGAACACAATCAAAAAAAGCTGGTGGAAATAAAGGAAAGCAAATGCAAGATCAAACAGGTAAACAACCGATTGTTGATAATGGTTAAAGAAAAGGAGAATATTACATTCTCCTTTTTTATGTATAAATTTGAGGAAAGATAGGTAATTTAAGATGGTGTGTATATACAATATTAGGAGGGAAGTACATGCCAAATCCAGATAATCGAAGTGACAACGCTGAAAAGTTACAAGAAATGGTGCAAAATACAGTTGATAACTTTAATGAAGCAAAAGAAACAGCGGAACTTTCTAATGAAAAAGATCGTGCTGCTATTGAAGCAAAAAATCAAAGACGTTTAGAAAGTATTGACTCATTAAAAAGTGAAATCAAAGATGAATCTTAACAAAATGTACAAAAAGGGCTGACTTTTGTCAGCCCTTTTTCGTAATCGTAAAGTTTTCAACAAGTAAACGCCAATTTTGTGGAAATGGCAAGCCAATCTTCCAATAACTAATACCGCCAATGCCCTGCTCTTTCATTAAATTGAATTTACTTTGAATAGACCTCGCATCTTCAAACCAAACTTCATGTTGTACGCCATTTTCGTCAAAGTAATTAAAATGTGGAGCTTGAGCTGTGAAATCATAGCGGATAGGAACATTATATTTACGAGCAAGTGCAACAGCTGCGACAGAGCTAACTGCTTTTGCTGGTGGATTCCCTTGTTTGAACGGAAGTTTCCAATCGAATCCGTATAAGTTTTGCCCCATCATAATTTTTTGGGGAGGCATTTGAGATTTTGCGTATTGAAGTACTTCTTTTACAGGACCGATAGGAGAGATTGCCATTGGTGGCCCGCCCTGCCAACCCCAGTCATATGTCATAATGACGACGAAATCAACAATTTGCCCTTGCGCTTTATAATCATGGGCTTCGAAAAATTTTCCCTTTTGATTTGAACTTGTTTTCGGTACGAGAGTTGTGCTTAATGTGTACCCGCTAGGTAAGCGTGTTTTTACATTTCGTAAAAAGCGATTATACGCCTCGCGGTCTTCGGGTGCTACACTCTCGAAATCGAAATGAATGTCTCGCATGCCATATTTTTCAGCTGTTTGCAAAATGTTAGTAATAAATTTGTTTTGAATCGTTGCGTCGCGTAAAATAACCGATGTTAGATCGGCACTGAAATTACCATTTTCAATATTTGTAATAACGAGCATAGGGATTGTTTGCCCTTGCGTTGCAATATTAGCAATTTTAGCTGTTTCAGTAGGTTCTTTTAATGTGCCATCTCTTTTTGCCTCAAAACTAAAATAAGCTAAATATGTTAAAAATGGATTGATGGCACGTGTAGCATTAACTAAACTCTCTTTAATCGGTATAGTGGAAGGTTGTAAATAAGCGATGGATTCTACAGCTCGTTTTGTGCCTTTTGGTACATATAATTGTTGTCCGACATGGAGAATAGATTTTAAAGATAAATTATTAACTTTAGCTAAACTAGCGAGGGGGACATTATATGTTTGAGAAATCCGATAGAGGCTGTCACCAGGCTGTACATAATAATTATTTCCTTTCGTATTAACGATAAGTGCCTGACCAACAACGAGCGTTTCAGCGGGATTTAGTCCATTGTCTTTTACTATTTCGTCAGGTGTTGATCCATATTTTGATGCCAAGCTATATACGCTATCACCGCTACGAACCGTTACAATTTGAATCATATGCTTGCTCCTTTCGGGAAAAGATTCACTATTTTTATTTTATTTTTGATGTCACTGTATTATGATTAAATGTATGCAAGGTAGCAGAAGTGAAAGAAGGCGAATATACATATGTTTGTAGCAGAACATGAAGTTGAAATCCGTTATGCGGAAACAGATCAAATGGGTGTTGTTTACCATTCAAACTACTTAGTGTGGCTTGAGTTAGGTCGCACGAAACTTATACAAGATTTAGGTTTTTCATATGTTGAAATGGAGAAAGAAGGAATTATTTCTCCTGTGTTAGATTTACAAATTTCATACCGTAAAGCGATGCGTTACGGAGAAAAAGCAATCGTAAAAACATGGGTAGATACTGTGAGCCCACTTCGCGTTGTATATGGATATGAAATATATAATGGTGATGGTGAACTTTGTATTACTGCAAGTACGACGAATATTTGTGCGAAAAAAGAAGGGTTCCGCCCTGTATCATTTAAAAAGTTATATCCTGAGTGGTATGCGAAATATGAGGAAATTAAGAAAAAATAAAAAAGCGTGGCAGAAGCCACGTTTTTTTATTTTTCATAATTAAATTGTGGGAAGTCGTCACCTTCGTTAAGTGTAACAGATAAATTATGTCCATCGAAGAACCATTCATCATCGCCTTCAATAAAGAAGTTAATACCTTCTTCTTGAATTTGAACAGCAGGATGTGCAGGATCATCTTTACGAATCCCTAAAGAAAGTCCTTTTTGCACAGTACTGCAACCACCGTATTGTACGAAAAAGCGTAGTGTTTCATTTGATTGTAAGTTTAATTCATTTTTATACCATTGTGCTGCTTCTTTTGTTACGGAAAGATTCATGTATAGTTCCTCCAAATTATGTTGCTTTTTCTTTAGTATAAAAAATAACGCAAAAAGACGCTATTAATATGCTTCACGTTTTCTTTTTGCGTTATGTGGGTTACGATCTTATTTTTGCTTTTTTGAAAAGTTTGCTTTTGGTTCAGTTTTATTTATAATTCGTCCGATATTTGCACGGTGTTTATAAATAACCATACCTGCTAATAAACACATCGCAATAATGAAGATTTTATCCCCGCTAACAATGGATGCAATAACAGCAACAACTGCTGTTACCATAGAAGAAAGTGATACGTATCTTGTTGTAAATAAAAGGGTGAAAAATACAACAGCCAATATTGCAAAAACAACTGGTGAATAGCATAATAGCACCCCAGCAGAAGTTGCAACTGCTTTACCACCGCGGAATTTCGCGAAGATTGGATAGACATGTCCAAGAACAGCCGCTAACCCGAACCATAGTGGATGAATATCTAATCCGAAAATCATTGGTAGACTTGTTGCTAATGTCCCTTTTAAAATGTCAGCAATTGTAACGGTAAAACCTGCTTTTTTCCCTAATGTGCGGAATGTGTTTGTTCCGCCTAGATTACCGCTCCCGTGCTCACGAATATCGATTCCGTAGCCGATTTTTCCAACAACTAGTGCAAATGGAATCGAGCCAAGTAAGTAGGCAACGATAAATAAAAGATATGTAGTAACCATAAGTTCAGTCTCCTTTATTCAAATGTGTTGATAAAGGGTAAAAAGAGTTTTTCCCGTATATTGTACCATACATTTGTAAAGAGCACATTTCTTTTTTGTAAATGAAAAATTCATTATTTCGTGAAAAAAATTTCACAGTAATGTTACATTTCTCACAGAAACAGTAAGACTATATGTAGTAACATTTTAATCAAAAGATAACAACATATTGGTGGAGGGTTATAAATGTTACAAAATAATACACGTGGAGAAGAAGAATTAATGAAAGTGTTTGAGACAATAGTCCACGGCAATGAACAAGATTTGATGCAAGAAAATGCAAATGTAGACGGCCGCTCTCCAATGGGCGTAATAGGAACGTTCGCATCTGAGAGTGCAAAATATTATGCTGTTGAGAATTTATTGTCAGATCAAGTGAAAAAAGCGATAAATGAAAATATATTATATCCACATGATTTAGATTTTTATGCAACAGGAACGACGACTTGTTCACAAATTCCGTTAGCACAAATGCTTGCTAACGGTTTTCATACTGGACATGGACATATGAGACAACCGCAAGACATTAAAAGTGCATTGGCTCTTTCGTCTATTATTTTTCAAGCGAATCAAAATATGCAGCATGGTGGTCAATCGTTTGCACTCTTTGATATTGATTTAGCACCTTATGTACGAAAAACAATTGAGAGACATAAAAAACGATTACAATCATATCCGCTTACGAAAGAACAAATAGAAGAATTCGCATGGAAAGAAACGGAAAATGATACGTATCAAGCGTGTGAGGCTTTCGTTCATAATTCGAATAGTATGCATAGTAGGGGCGGAGGACAAGTACCGTTTATTTCTATTAATTACGGAACAGATACATCAAAAGAAGGAAGAATGTTAATTAAACAACTTTTAAAAGCGACACAAGCTGGACTTGGTAAAGGAGAGACACCGATTTTTCCGATTCAAATTTTCAAGATGAAAAAAGGTGTGAATTTTGAAGAAAGTGATCCGAACTACGATTTATTTGAATTAGCATTAGAGACAACCGCAGAGCGATTATTCCCTAACTTTTCATTTTTAGATGCTCCGTTTAATGCAGTGCATTATGATGGAAGACCAGAAAGTGAAGTATGTTACATGGGATGTCGTACCCGTGTTATGTCTAATATACATGGAGAAGAAACAGCGATTGGTAGAGGGAATTTATCATTTACGTCTATTAATTTAGTGAAATTAGCGTTAATTAGTGGTTCAAAAGAAGCGTTTTTTGAAGCGCTAAACTATTATTTAGATTTAGGAATTAAGCAGCTATTAGAAAGATATGCGTATCAATGTACGAAACGAGCAAGAGATTTTCAGTTTTTATATTCACAAGGTGTATGGCGTGGTGGAGAAACGTTGCAGCCTGAAGACTCCGTAGCCTCGATTTTAAAACAAGGGACGTTAAGTATTGGTTTTATCGGTCTTGCGGAATGTTTAGTAGCTTTAACAGGAAAGCATCATGGGGAAGATGGAGAATCATGGAAACTTGGGTATGAAATTATTTCCTTTATGAGAGATAGAATGGATAAAGCGACAGAAGAACATCAACTGAATTTCTCAGTAATTGCAACTCCAGCAGAAGGATTATCAGGGAAGTTTGTGAAAAAAGATAGAGAAGAATTTGGTGAAATTAATGGTATAACGAACCATAATTACTATACGAATTCATTCCATATTCCAGTTTATTATAACATTCAAGCGATAAATAAAATCCGTTTAGAAGGCCCGTTCCATGCTCTCTGTAATGGAGGACACATTACTTATATTGAACTAGATGGAGCAGCAATGCATAACAAAAAGGCATTAAAACAAATTGTACAAGCCATGGCAGAACATGGCGTTGGATACGGTTCAATTAATCATCCTGTTGACCGTTGTAAGTGCTGTAGTTATCACGGGGTTATTGGGAATGAATGTCCAAGTTGCGGGAATAAAGATGAGGCTAATATAGAAAGAATTCGCCGTATAACAGGCTATCTTGTAGGAGATATGTCGAAGTGGAATAGTGCGAAACGTAGTGAAGAGATAGATCGGGTGAAACATAAATGAAAGTGATGAATATTATTCATGATAGTGTAGTAGATGGAGAAGGATTGCGGACAGTCGTGTTTTTTGCGGGCTGTCCGCATCGTTGCGTTGATTGCCATAATCCGAAATCGTGGAATATTTGCAATGGAACGGAAATGACAGTAGAAGAAATTGTGAAAGAGATTGCAAGTAATCCATTAACTGATGTAACATTTTCAGGTGGAGATCCATTTTTTCAAGCTGCTGAAGTGAAAAAGGTAGCAAAAATCGTGAAAGATTTGAAAAAAAACCTATGGATGTATACAGGTTATACGTTAGAAGAGATACAGAGTTCTCAAAATAATGATATGATAGAGTTGTTACATTATGGGGATGTTTTAGTCGATGGAAGGTTTGAAATTGAGAAAAAAGATTTAACACTTCCATTTCGCGGAAGCTCCAATCAACGTATTATTCGATTGAAAGAGTAAAAAGGCGGGATAGATTATATGAATAAAACAGTATTGCTTGTTGAAGATGAAAGAAGATTACGTGAAATTGTTAGTGATTATTTTCGTAATGAAGGCTTTGAAGTAATCGAAGCAGAAGATGGAAAAAAAGCGTTAGAGTTATTTGCAGAGCATGAAATTGATTTAATTATGTTAGATATTATGTTACCGGAAATAGATGGATGGTCTGTTTGTAGAAGAATTAGAAAAGAATCAGCAGTACCAATTATTATGTTGACAGCACGTTCGGATGAGGATGATACATTGCTAGGTTTCGAATTAGGTGCAGACGAGTATGTAACGAAACCATTTAGCCCGAAAGTATTAGTAGCTCGCGCAAAGACGTTATTGAAACGTGCGGATGGTGCGGTAGGAGTAGCGGAAGAAAATGCTATGTCTTTAGCTGGAATAGAAGTAAATCGTCTATCTAGAACTGTTTTAGTAGATGGAGAAGAAATTATATTGACACATAAAGAATTTGAACTTCTTGTGTATTTAATGGAGAATAAAGGAATCGTGTTATCACGTCAACATTTATTAGATCAGTTATGGGGATATGACTATTACGGTGATGACAGAACGGTTGATACCCATATTAAAAAACTTCGAAATAAGCTAGGAGATAAAGCGAAGCATATCGGTACTGTTATTCGAGTTGGTTATAAATTTGAAGAATAATCTAGAACGATTTGTGTAATTTAGCCTAGGGAAATGGCGATTTTATACTCTCTTTTGAAGGTAGAATGTACAAAAAATACTTTTTTTGTCTACAATGTTAGATAGGAGTATTTTTTTAATTAGATTTCACGATGAGTTCACAAGAAGGACACAAAACGTGACTATACTGAAAATACGAATTCACCAGAGAGGGGAAATAAAACATGGGATATTACGACGGACCAAATTTAAATGAAGAGCATAGTGAAACGAGAGAAGTGAGAAAATCAGGTAGTAAAAAAGGCTATTTCTTCACAGGTTTAGTGGGGGCTGTAGTCGGAGCGGTTTCGATTAGTTTTGCAGCACCATATATGCCATGGGCTCAAAATAATGGAGCGCCAGTATCATCATTTAGTTCGGATTCAAAAGTAGAAGGTACTGTAGTTCCTGTTGTAAATAAAGCGAAAAATGAAACTGATTTACCTGGTATGATTGAAGGGGCGAAAGATGTTGTTGTAGGTGTTATTAATATGCAACAAAGTGTTGATCCATTTGCAATGCAACCGACAGGTCAAGAACAACAAGCTGGTTCAGGATCAGGTGTTATTTATAAAAAAGCAGGGAATAAAGCATATATCGTAACAAACAACCACGTAGTAGATGGTGCAAATAAACTTGCTGTAAAACTAAGTGATGGTAAAAAGGTAGATGCAAAGTTAGTAGGGAAAGATCCTTGGTTAGACTTAGCTGTTGTTGAAATTGACGGGGCTAATGTGAATAAAGTTGCAACTTTAGGTGACTCAAGTAAAATCCGCGCGGGTGAAAAAGCAATTGCAATCGGTAACCCACTAGGTTTTGATGGAAGTGTAACGGAAGGTATAATCAGTAGTAAAGAACGTGAAATTCCAGTTGATATTGATGGCGATAAACGACCAGATTGGCAAGCACAAGTTATTCAAACAGATGCAGCGATTAACCCTGGTAACAGTGGTGGTGCATTATTTAACCAAAATGGTGAAATAATTGGGATTAATTCAAGTAAAATTGCACAACAAGAAGTTGAAGGAATTGGATTTGCTATTCCAATTAATATCGCAAAGCCAGTTATTGAATCACTTGAAAAAGACGGAGTAGTGAAACGTCCAGCGCTTGGAGTAGGTGTCGTTTCATTAGAAGATGTGCAAGCTTATGCAGTCAATCAATTGAAAGTACCGAAAGAAGTAACGAATGGTGTTGTATTAGGTAAAATTTACCCAATATCACCGGCTGAAAAAGCTGGTTTAGAGCAATATGATATTGTAGTAGCATTAGATAATCAAAAAGTAGAGAATGCGCTTCAATTCCGTAAATATTTATATGAAAAGAAAAAAGTAGGCGAGAAAGTAGAAGTTACATTCTACCGTAACGGTCAAAAAATGACGAAATCGGCTACTTTAGCAGATAATTCAGCTACAAAGAATCAATAATCGAAATAAAAGAAAGTCTCTTTCATATTGAAAGAGACTTTCTTTATCGGCTATACTAAAGGAATAGGAGGGATTAATTATGACAATTGAAAACCCAACTCGTACGGAAATTGGTGAAGTGTTAAAGAAAAGCAAAACAATTGCGGTTGTTGGATTATCAGATAAGCCAGAACGTACATCGTATATGGTTTCAAAAGCAATGCAAGATGCTGGATACCGCATTATTCCAGTTAATCCAACAGTAGATGAGGTGCTTGGAGAAAAGGCAGTTTCTTCACTAAAGGATATTAAGGAACACGTTGACATAGTAAATGTATTTCGTCGCTCAGAGTTTTTAATGGATGTTGCAAAAGAATTTGTAGAGATTGATGCAGATGTTTTTTGGGCACAATTAGGAGTACAAGATGAGGATACATACAAATTTTTAAAAGAAAAAGACTATACTGTAATAATGGATCGTTGTATTAAAGTAGAACATGCGATGACAAAATAGTATAGATTTAAAGGTAGAAAGATTGATTCAGCCCTCATTATAGATAAGTAGGGCCGATGAACGAGGTGTTCATCATGAGATTTTTTAAAGGCTGTTTTTGGGGGTTGTTATTTGTAATCCCATTTTGGATCTTGATCATTTGGATCATAATAAAGGTTTGGAATGTGTAATCTTGGAATACATATCCATTTCTCGTTGACAAACGATTATTTTTCTGAAATAGTAGCCTAGAGGAATCCTTGTGAGAAAACAAGGATTTTTCTATTGAAAATGGTATATAAAAGAGATAAGATAACTTGCCAAAACTATAGTCGAGGCGTTATTCTATAATAGAAACATATGTTCTGATTTTGGATTAGGAAAGGGGCAAGGAGTTTGGCGAAGCATCAGTTCCAATATAATGAAGATGCGATTCAAGTGTTAGAAGGACTTGAAGCCGTTCGAAAACGCCCGGGTATGTATATCGGGAGCACGGACAGCCGTGGATTGCATCATTTAGTATATGAAATAGTAGATAACTCCGTTGACGAAGCGTTAGCGGGATTTGGCGACGAAATTTCAGTCGTAATACATAAAGATAATAGTATTAGCGTTATAGATAAAGGGCGAGGAATGCCTACGGGAATGCATAAACTTGGGAAACCTACACCTGAAGTTATTTTAACTGTACTTCATGCCGGTGGTAAGTTTGGTCAAGGTGGTTACAAAACGAGTGGTGGTTTGCACGGTGTTGGGGCATCGGTTGTAAATGCCTTATCAGAATGGTTAGTCGTAACGATTAAGCGTGACGGAAATATTTACGAACAACGCTTTGAAAATGGCGGTGTTCCTGTAACGACGCTTGAGAAAATCGGGAAGACGAAAGAGTCTGGTACTACGATGCATTTCAAACCAGATACAACGATTTTCAGCACAACAAATTATAATTATGAAACATTATGTGAGAGATTACGTGAATCTGCATTCTTATTAAAAGGAATGAAAATCTCAATAAAAGATGAACGAAATGATTTAGAGGATGTATTTCATTATGAAACGGGAATTGAAGCTTTCGTTTCATATTTAAACGAAGAAAAAGATTCCATTCATCCAGTTGTATATTTCACTGGTGAACAAAATGGAATTGAAGCAGAACTAGCATTTCAATTTAACGATGGCTACTCAGAAAACATTTTATCGTTTGTAAATAACGTACGTACAAAAGATGGTGGAACACACGAAGCTGGATTTAAAACAGCGATGACGCGTGTGTTTAACGAGTATGCTCGTAAAGTAGCACTATTAAAAGAAAAAGATAAAAACTTAGAAGGCACAGATATTCGTGAAGGTGTAGCGGCTATCGTTTCGGTACGTGTACCAGAAGAAGTGCTTCAGTTTGAAGGGCAAACGAAAGGGAAACTAGGTACAAGTGAAGCGCGTTCTTCAATTGATGCCATTGTATCTGAGCATTTAGCATACTTTTTAGAAGAAAATCCTGATGTAGCTACACTTCTTGTGAGAAAAGCAATTAAAGCAGCACAAGCCCGTGAAGCAGCCCGTAAAGCAAGAGAAGAAGCGCGTAGTGGTAAGAAAAAGAAAAAATCAGAAGGTACGTTAAGCGGGAAATTAACACCTGCACAATCACGTAACCCGCAAAAAAATGAACTGTACCTAGTAGAGGGTGACTCTGCCGGTGGTTCTGCGAAACAAGGACGAGACCGACGTTTCCAGGCCGTATTACCGTTACGTGGTAAAGTAATTAATACAGAAAAAGCAAAGCTTGCTGATATCTTTAAAAATGAAGAGATTAATACAATCATTTATGCGATTGGCGGCGGTGTAGGAAATGAATTTGATGTTGAAGATATTAACTACGATAAAGTTGTAATTATGACCGATGCCGATACGGATGGGGCTCATATTCAAGTATTGTTATTAACGTTCTTCTACAGATATATGAAGCCACTTATCGAAGCTGGTAAAGTGTTTATCGCACTTCCTCCTTTATACAAAGTAAGTAAAGGAAAAGGTAAGAGTGAGGTAATTGAATACGCTTGGTCAGACGAGGAATTAGACGGTGTAACGAAAAAAGTTGGAAAAGGCTATATGTTACAACGTTATAAAGGACTTGGTGAAATGAATGCGGATCAATTATGGGAAACAACAATGAATCCTGAAACGCGTACATTAATTCGCGTGAAAATTGATGATGCAGCAAGAGCAGAGCGTCGCGTTACAACATTAATGGGCGATAAAGTAGAACCGCGCCGTAAATGGATTGAACGTAATGTACAGTTTGGTATGCAAGAAGAAGGAAATATTTTAGAAAATGAAATGATTATGGAGACGGAGGTGGAATAACATGCAAGCAGAGAAGTTTCATGACCTCCCGCTTGAAGACGTGTTAGGTGATCGCTTTGCACGTTATAGTAAATATATTATTCAAGATCGTGCACTTCCAGATGCACGTGATGGCTTAAAGCCAGTACAAAGACGTATTTTATATTCTATGTATGTAGAAGGTAATTTACATGATAAAGCGTTTCGTAAATCAGCTAAAACAGTAGGTAATGTTATCGGTAATTATCATCCACATGGAGATTCCTCTGTATATGAAGCAATGGTACGCTTAAGCCAAACTTGGAAAGTACGTAATGTTTTAGTTGAAATGCATGGTAATAACGGTAGTGTTGATGGGGACCCAGCGGCAGCGATGCGTTATACGGAAGCTCGTTTATCACCAATCGCATCTGAATTATTACGTGATCTTGATAAAGAAACAGTTGAATTCGTGTCAAACTTTGATGATACGAGTGAAGAACCGGTTGTATTACCAGCAGCGTTCCCGAATTTATTAGTGAACGGATCTACAGGGATTTCCGCTGGTTATGCAACAGAAATTCCTCCGCATCATCTTGGAGAAGTTATTGATGCTACAATGATGCGTATTGATAAGCCAAATAGTACTGTTGATGATTTATTAACAGTTATGAAAGGACCAGATTTCCCAACAGGCGGTATTATTCAGGGGATTGATGGTATTAAAAAGGCGTATGAAACAGGTAAAGGTAAAATTATTATTCGCGGAAAAGCAGAAGTTGAAACAGTGCGCGGTGGGAAACAACAAATTGTAATCACTGAAATTCCTTACGAAGTGAATAAGGCAAATCTTGTAAAGAAAATGGATGAATTACGTCTAGATAAAAAGTTAGATGGTATTGCTGAAGTGCGTGATGAGACAGATCGTACTGGTTTACGAATTGTTGTTGAATTAAAGAAAGAAGCAAACGCCGAAGGTATTTTAAATTATTTATATAAAAATACAGATTTGCAAATTCCATATAACTTTAATATGGTAGCGATCAATAATCGTCGTCCAACACTTATGACATTACCGAAAATTTTAGATGCTTATATTGGACATCAAAAAGAGGTTATTACGAGACGTTCGCAATATGAATTAAGAAAAGCAGAAAATCGTCAACATATTGTAGAAGGTTTAAAGAAAGCATTATCGATTTTAGACCAAGTAATTGAAACAATTCGAGCTTCAAAAGATAAACGTAACGCGAAAGATAATTTAAGTGCAAAATTTGGCTTTACAGAAGCACAGGCAGAAGCAATTGTTTCCTTGCAATTATATCGCTTAACGAATACAGACATTACGGCGTTACAAGAAGAAGCAGATGAGCTTAATAAGAAAATTATTGAGCTACAGGCAATTTTACAAAGTGAAAAAAGATTACTTCAAGTAATTAAAACAGATTTAAAGAGAGTTAAGAAAACATATAGTGATGATCGACGCGCAATTATTGAAGATCAAATCGAGGAAATTAAAATCGATGTAGAAGTGATGATCCCACAAGAAGATGTCATCGTTACTGTAACGAAAGAAGGATATGTGAAACGTACTGGATGGCGCTCACATAATGCCTCAAATGGCAAAGACTTCGGTATGAAAGAGGGTGACATCTTACTTGAACGATTCGATACGAATACGACAGAGACAGTCCTCTTATTTACGAATAAAGGCAACTATATATATCTGCCAGTATACGAAATGCCAGATATTCGTTGGAAAGATTTAGGTCAGCACGTTGCTAATATCGTTTCACTCGACCGGGATGAAACAATCATTTGGGCAACGGTTGTACCGAACTTTGAGGAAGAAAAACGATTTATCGTATTTGTAACAAGAAATGGTATGATAAAGAAAACAGAATTAAATCAATATAAAGTTCAGCGTTATTCAAGGGCATTCGTTGCTGTAAACTTGAAAAAAGATGATGAAGTTGTCGATATATTTGCGACAGATGGAACGAGTGATATCGTTCTTGCTACACACGGTGCATATGCACTTATTTTCCATGAAGATGAAGTAAGTCCAGTCGGTGTAAGAGCTGCTGGCGTGAAAGCAATTAATTTAAAAGAAGATGACTATGTCGCTTCTGGTAAACCGTTAAATGGTGACAAAGATCAACTTATTCTCGTAACACAGCGCGGTGCTGTAAAACGTCTAAAAGCATCAGAAATTGAAAAATCAACGAGGGCGAAACGAGGTCTTGTTATTTTCAAAGAATTAAAACGTAATCCGTACCGCATTGTCGGTATTGAAATTGTTCGGGACGATGAATTAGTTTACATGAAGACAGAGAAAAACATTGTAGAAGAGATTGATCCGAAAGCGTATCGAAATAAAGACCGGTATAGTAATGGTAGCCTAGTGCTAGATGTTAATGATACTGGTGAAGTAGTAGAAACGTGGACGAAGAAAAGACCAGAATAAAGAGGGCATCTTGCTATGAATAATAGCAAGATGCTTTTTTCTAGGCAATTTATTATGTAAATAATAATAATCTTGTTATAATAACTGAATGAAATCGTTCTCATAAAGTGAAACTTTAATCAATGGGGATTTTCTTTATCCACACTGATTATTAGTTGAACCAATCGGGCTTTAACAAGCAGTTGATTTCTCACCTAATTCCTTAGCTTTCGCTGAATTTTTGGTTAGGAATCTTACTGCCTGTTAAAGCGGGACAAATGGAGGGGCAACATGAAAAAAATAGGTGTAGGGATTGTAGGATTTGGTTTTTCTAGTACGACATTTCATATCCCACTATTACAAACGATAGAAGAATATGATATTCGTGCTGTATTATCCTCAAAAGAAGAGGTAGTAAAAGAAACATTACCAAATGCTAATGTTGTTAGTACAATTGATGAATTGGTGAAGCGAGCTGATGTTGACTTAGTTGTTATTACATCACCTAATACAACTCATTTTCCATATGTAAAAGAAGCAATTTTAAACGGTAAGCATGTTGTTGTAGAAAAACCATTTGTTGTCTCAATTGAAGAAGGGGAAAAGCTTATTTCATTAGCAGAGCAGCATAATGTAATGTTAAGCGTATATCATAATCGTCGTTTTGATAATGATTTCTTAACAATTAAGAAATTGTTAGGAGAAAACAGAGTAGGGAATGTATACGCATATGAATCGAATTTTGATCGTTTCCGTCCACATGTACGTGATCGATGGAGAGAAAAAAATCTACCAGGCTCCGGTATATTATACGATTTAGGGTCGCATTTAATTGACCAAGCGTTATCAATATTCGGGAAACCAGATGCGATAAGTGCAGATGTAATAAAACAACGACCAGGTGCAGAGGTGGATGATTATTTCCACATAGTACTTCATTACGGAGTTAAACGTGTCATTTTACGTAGTAGCAGTTATGTGAAAAAAGCTGGACCGCATTTTATAGTGCATGGAGAGAAAGGTTCTATCGTGAAGTACGGTATGGATTCGCAGGAAGAGCAATTAAAAAATGGAATGAAGCCAGGTGATAACGGTTATGGAGTAGACGATGAAGAGAATTTTGCTACTTTAGAAACAGAAGAAAACTTAGAGCGTATTCCAACAGAAGTCGGTTGTTATGACAATTATTATAAAGGTGTGCGAGATAGTATATTAAATGGTGAGAAACTACCTGTAACAGCAAAAGAAGGTTTAGATGTTATTAAACTGATTCAATTAGCGATTGAAAGCAGTGAAAAAGGTAGAGTCATTTCTATAAAATAAAAAGACACGAAATTCGTGTCTTTTTTATTAGGAATATGTGAATATGATTAATTATTTAGTTTAGTCGTTTATCATACATTAATTGGATTTGTATGCCATAAGGATCTTCAATAATACCATATGCT